>JAWBSH010000001.1:149845-255581 GCA_038843015.1 Zestosphaera sp.
AAACAAAAACCTCAATATAAGAAGCGGTAGCAGAACCTGCGCTACACACTAACACAGCAAGAACGTCAAATTTTGTGAGCAGGTCCTTGAACGAAATTGAAACTAAAGTTTATAATCTCTAGTAACAAGAGAGCTCGGAGCACACAGTGTTCCAAGCATATAGTGGATAGTAGGTGAATGTAGTGACAGAAGATAATGAGAGCGAGCTGCTGAGAATTGTGGGGGTAGAGTCTGTGCTAATGAGCGACGTAGAAGAATTTATCGAGATAGCCGCCCTACACTGCTACTTAGAAAACGACGAGATATTCACACTCTACAACGTGCCTCTCGAGATAGCTAAAGCTATAGAAAAGTTAAATAATCCGGTAGATGAGGGGTCGCTAAGTCCGCTAAATGATGATAGGGAGTCTGTGTATGACGTCCTACTATTATTAGCTCCTAAGTTGAGGGAGTTGAAGAACTCTATTAAGAGGGTAGTCATAGACTCGTACGACGCTCGAAGAGGAGTCTATAACGCGTCAATCCACATAAAAATAAATGGCATCTCATTAAGGAAGAGAATGATACCGAGTCACGCGATATTCATTTCTCTACTATTCAATAAACCTATTTACGTTACTAGAGAAGTACTAGAAATATCTAAGATGCTAAGCCCGTTAAGCGATGAAGACTTTCGTGAAGAGGAGTAAAGAAATTTCTTATCTGAGAGGCTTCTGTTTCTTCCCCTTAAGTAGCGCGTCTAACGAGACTCCATTAACCATTACTACCTTATACCTAACTCCTGGCAAGTCACCCATAGACCTACCTAGAGTACCGCCTATACCTGCAATTATTACCTCGTCATGCTCATCAATAAAAGTGATTCCACCGTCTTGAGGCACGAATGCCGTAACTACTTTACCATTCTTAACTAGCTGGACCCTAACACACTTCCTCAGAGCCGAGTTAGGCTGACGAGACTCTATACCAACCTTCTCTAAAACTATTCCCCTAGCCATAGGAGCTCCTTCTAGAGGGTCGTGTTTCTTCTTTAACTCGAGCATACGTATCCTAAACTCTCTCTGACTCCAGCGAAACTTAAGTCTCTTTAATCGTAACTTCCTAGCAGAGTAAAGACCTTTTGGTGCTTTACTGCCCGGCACTCACATACCACCTGATTTAGATAATACTAGAGAATACTTATAAGCATTCAACGAAGTATTAAGTCCTTGTTTTAAGATACTGTGATTGAGTCGATATCGTAGTACCGCTTGAGAATCTTTTTTGCTTTATTGACGTTCTTGCCGTTCTTCCCAATAGCTATGCCTTTATCCTCGGGCGAAACCCTAATTAACAACACTTTCTTACCGTCTTTGAGTTTATTGAGTCTAACTCCTACCACTCTAGCAGGCAGGAACAAATTCTTGACGAAGTCTTCAAGAGTTTCAGCCCACTCTACGATCTCTACACGCCTCCCAAGTATCTTAGCTAATTGTTTTACGTTTCTCCCTTTAAACCCGACTACCACACCTGCAGTTCCTGGAGGCACTATGAATATTATAGTGTTAGTCTCCTCATCAACTATGCAATCCTTAGCCGTAACTCCCGTAATGTCCCCTAAAAGAGCTATATACTTTAATTCATCACCTGTTAACTTCACGGGCAACCTACTGTTCACCCACCTCTAAAATATTTGATTCACCAGGGTCTATAATAGCTATCACCGAGACTGGGAAGGGCTTGCCTAGCAGGGCCCCGAGCTCGTAACTACTGCCAGGATAACGAATTATTTTAACGTTACCCAACCTAGCATAGTACGTGAAGTCTTCAACTACGTGTTTAGGAATATTACTAGCTAAGACTATACCTACTGCTTTACCAGACTTAACTAACTTAACTGCCCTCCTAGAACCTAAAACAACTTTCCCAGTTTTGTAAAGTAACTTTATAGGGTTTTCTAAAGACGCTTCTTGAGACATCCGTATCACCTCTCTCCTTCTTTCACCAATGTTTTAATTTTTGTGGGATTCATTTTAAGCTCTACTAAGGCAGTCCCGATAGGGGCTAGCTGCCCTATAATAACGTTCTCCGTGACCCCAACTATCTGATCTGTCTCGCCCCTAATACTCGCGTCAAACAAGTTCTTCACGGTGACTTCGAAAGCCGCTCTAGCTAAGATGCTGGGCTTCTCTCCAACGACTCCATGCCTGCCTATAGGCCTCACAGTACCTGACCTCGTCATCATGTCAGCTACCAGCATAACGTGTCTTAAGTCAACGTCTAGGCCTTGCTCATTTAACGTGTTCTTGATTTCTCTTATAAGAGCTTCTCTAGCAGCCTCAATACCTAAAACGTCTTCTATCTCGTGAATGCTGTTGGTCCTCACTTTCCTTGGGTCGATACCGTCAATCCTCAGCACAGCTTCTAAATTAGAACCAGAAGTTATGAGGACATAATATTCTTTCCCAGTATCCTGGTCTTTCCTCTTCTGAAGTATCACTTTCTTGATATCCTTCACACCCTTAATCTTAAGCTTTAATAACCTGTCTCTAAACTTCTGAGCTTTAATTATGTCACTATAACTCTTAGGAATCTCAACAATAATCAAGTACGGGTTCTCCTCAGAAATACGGACTTTACCGGCAAGTAACTTGCCCTTAGACAAGACCTTAGCTACCTCATCTGGCGTAACTCCCTTATCGTATACCATCTCAGGGTCTAGCTCTATAAAGAGCCTCATCTCAGAAAGGTCTATATCTGCTGACCTAGTTATAGTTTCTAGGGTAGTCAACTCTATCCTCCTAGCTACCTCTCTAGCCTTAGCCTCATCATACTTGTATTCTTCACTGAGGTGTATCTCCATTATTGGGGTCTCAGGAACTCTCTTAGCGTCTACTAACTCAATGAGTCTCGGCAACCCTAGCGTGACGTTCAGCTCTCTGACACCCGCAAAGTGAAAAGTTCTTAAAGTCATCTGAGTGCCTGGCTCACCTATAGACTGCGCCGTCACAGTACCTACCGGCTCTCCAGGGTCAACTAACGAGTACAGGTATGTCCTAACACAGTCATCTACTATGGTAGCTAGCTCGTAATCACTTAACTCGTGCTTAGTATAGTATCTGAAGAGAGTCAACATCATCTCATTATAGATAGCTTCAGGGACATAGTCTTTAATGGGTTCTAAGAACTCCCTGATTTTAAGAGCTGCCTCACTATACTTAGTTAGCTCCTTAAGAAGAACTTCCTCTTGAGTTACGCCCTGAATAACATACAGGTTTAGGAGATTCTTCCGTATCTCATCAGCTAGTTCCGGCACTACCTCAACTCTACTCATTAACTCACTTACGACGCGATAAGGCTCAGTAACTTTCTCTAAGATCTCCTCTGCTTTAGTTACTGCAGGCTTAACTTTTGGCTTCTTACGTGACGCCCTCTTCTGTTTAGACTTCTTCATCCTATCCTCCACCCCACGTGTTTCTTAACTATCCTATCAATATTGACTGCCTTACCGAAGGAAGTGTTCTTAGGATCAACTCCGTCCTCACCGTACCTGAACTGTATTAAGTCACCATACGCTGTTCTGACAGTCCCGTCATATTCAACAATTACGTCTAGTAATGAGTTTATGAGTCTGCGCTGCATATAACCACTCTGCGACGTTCTGACAGCAGTATCTACTAGTCCCTCTCTACCACCAGCTGCGTGGAAGAACATCTCCGTCGGTGTGAGTCCCTTAACAAACGAGTTTACGACAAACCCTCTCGCTTCAGGCCCTATATCGCCACGCCTAAAGAAAGGCAACGTCCTGAGCGTGTAGCCTCTATGTATTCTCTCACCTCTCACTGACTGCTGCCCTAACATGGCGGCCATCTGAGTTATATTCAGGGCACTACCTCTAGCGCCAGTCTTAGCCATGATGAACACGTTATTGAATGGGTCAAGATACTTAACAGCTATCTCGCCTGCATCGTCTCTAGCTCTAGAGAGGATCTCAAGTATCCTAAGCTCCAATGACTCCTCAAGAGTCCGGCCAGGAGTTACTTCTAGCTTCCCTTCCTCATAAAGCTTGATAGCTTTATTAACTTCTTCTAAAGCCCGCTTATAAACTTCTCTAATCTCTTCGTAAGCCTGATTAGGTATTGATATATCGTCTAAAGTCATTGTAAACCCTCTCATCTCAATAAACCTTAAGAAGAGCTTGAAGGCCCTGTCCATAAATTGCCTGCCGAAGTTAGGTCCATACTCCATAATTATGTAATGCAACATAGATTCAGGCTGTTGAGCACCTATAGCGTTCTTATCTATCACGCCCATCAAGAACTTACCCTTCTTAACTACTACGTATGAATCCCAGAAACACTCTTCATCACGACATTTAAGCGCGCCACTAGAGATCTTAGCTTCTTTAGCAAAGTTAAAGTCTTCGGGAAGAAGCAAGCTAATTATCTGCTTACCGAGCCAAGCCTGCTTAGGGGCTAGTATTGCTGGCTCAGGTATCTCACCCTCATAGTTTATGCTAGCAAGCAAGTCTGAAACCCTATCTTTAGTTAAGTAAGTAGCCTTAGATGAGAGCAGATAACCTCCACTTATGTAGTCTTGAATACCTCCTATTATAGGTCCTCCATACCTTGGTGAGAGAATGTGGTCTTGAACTAAAAGCAACATGCGAGCCTCAGCCTGTGCTTCAGGAGTCTGAGGAACATGCAGATTCATTTCGTCCCCGTCGAAGTCAGCGTTGTAGGGCGGGCAAACAGCTAAGTGAAGCCTGAACGTCCTGCCTGGAAGCACCTTCACAATGTGAGCCATTATTGACATCCTGTGGAGAGACGGCTGCCTATTAAAGAGAACTATATCACCGTCTATTAAGTGTCGCTCAACTATGAAGCCCGGCTTCAGAGCTTCCGCAACAGCCTTTAAATCCTTATTATATCTGAGATCTAGCCTACGTCCGTTAGGTTCTATAATGTAATTCGCTCCTGGATACTTGAACGGCCCGTTAAGCACGTATCTCCTTAGCTCATCTATGTTCCACGACGTTACCCTCACAGGCACGGTCAAGTTCATAGCTACCTCCACAGGAACCCCGACCTCGTTGATACTCAAGTAGGGGTCAGGAGATATCACTGTCCTAGCAGAGAAATCTACGCGCTTACCTGATAAGTTATTCCTGAAACGACCTTCCTTCCCTTTAAGTCTCTGTGCTAGAGTCCTTAATGGGGAGCCAGACCTCCTCTTAGCCGGTGGAACTCCTGGGACCTCATTATCAATGTACGTCGTTATGTGATATTGAAGTAAATCCCACAAATCATCTATTATGATTTCAGGCGAGCCCACATTTATAGCTTCTTTAAGTCTCTCGTTAGTCCTTATTATGTCAACTAGCTTATGAGTTAAGTCGTCTTCAGCTCTTATACCAGTCTCAAGAAGAATTGAAGGCCTGACAGCTATAGGCGGTACAGGCAAGACAGTTATTACTGCCCACGCAGGGTGAGCTATCTCAGGATCATAACCCATAACTCTTAAGTGTCTGTCAGGAACCCTGCTGAGCCAGTCTCTAATGAACGTGGGCGTAAGCTTCCCTAAAGGACCTTCCTCGATGAAGGTCGTAGGCTTCTCATAACGTATTCTATACTGCCTCTCACCACAGTGAGGACACTCATAAACCTTCATGGCCTTCCTCTTCACATACTCTGAAAGTGACTCAGCTAGCTGAGGCCACCTATCTTTCAACTTATTTAACAGTTCTAGATATCTCTCTATCTCATCCTCAGGTATTTTAAGCTTCCCACACTTCCTGCATGTAGCTCTGAGTATCTCGTGTATGTGCTTAACAAACCCTATGTGTATGACTGGCCTAGCTAATTCTAGACTGCCAAAGTGTCCTGGACAGAGAGCAAGTTTGTTGCCGCAGGTCTCACACCTTTGGTCCGGCTCTATAACGCCTAGCTTAGGATCCATGACTCCTCCTTTAACAGGCATGCCGTTCTCGTCATAAACATCTGGGGTCACTATAGCAGTCGCTGACATCTTCCTTATTAAGTCTGGTGACAATATGCCGAACCTGATACTCTTTATCTCCTTCTCTGTGACCATGTTACTCACCCGAGAACTTATCTTTAAGTACTATCTTGGGGTATATGAGCATACTCATCATCTCCTGTAGTAGGAGCTTGAAAGCGTATGAAACCTCAACAGAGACTAAGCTGCCTTCCTCTCCATGCACTGGACACACGTACTTGCCTTTATTTTTGTCAAACCATCCTAGCAACCCACACTTCTCGCACACATATATCGTGTATTTGTCTGAGCTGTCTAAGAGCCTTTCTTTAAGCAATATAGTAGCGCCATGACCTATTATCGCGTCTCTCTCCATCTCACCAAAACGTAATCCCCCCTCCCTAGCTCTACCCTCAGTAGGCTGTCTAGTCAGCAACTGCACAGGACCTCTAGATCTTGAGTGTAGCTTGTCTGACACCATGTGATGTAGCCTCTGATAATACACGACACCTATGAATACAGGTGTCGATATCAACTCGCCTGTCCTCCCGTCATACATGGGTTCAGTCCCGTCATGAGGATACCCAAACAGCATGAGTTCTTTCCTTAAGTCTTCAGGCTTCTCCCCAAAGAAGGGGGTGCCGTCAACTGTCTTGCCCCTAAGTGAACCCACCTTACCAGCTATAGACTCAATTAACTGACCCACAGTCATTCTAGAGGGTAACGCATGTGGATTAATTATCAAGTCTGGAGTTATGCCTTCAAACGTGTAAGGCATGTCATACTGAGGAACCAACAAACCTATCACACCCTTCTGCCCGTGTCTAGACGCGAACTTATCGCCTATTTCCGGAATTCTCAGATCTCTAACCTTAACTCTTATGAATTTATTCCCCTCCCCATCAACTGTTATTAACACAGTATCAACTATTCCCTTATCACCATGCCTTAAACTAACTGAGGAGTCTCTTCTAGTCTCGCCAACTAACCCAAACTCCTTATACTCTTCCAGGAATCTCGGGGGTGAAGTCTTGCCTATAAGGACCTTACCTGAGACCACGTCAACCTCGGGAGGCACTATGCCGTCCTCGTCCAAGAACTCGTAATTCTCTTTACCTCTATAGCCTTTCACCTTAATGTCAGGAATCCCTATTATGTCTCTCTGACCGCCAGGATATCTAAGTTCTTCAGTGCTATAGTCTCTGAAGAATGTTGACCTAGCAAGACCTCTCTCAACTGAAGACTTATTCATTATTACGGCGTCTTCCATATTATAGCCTGTGAACGAAAGCACTGCTACTACGAAGTTTTGTCCTGCAGGTCTAGAATTAAACCCTATTAAGTCTAGGAATCTAGTCTGCACGACTGGTTTCTGGGGGTAGTGTAGGAAGTGAGCTCTGCTATCAAATCTTAAGTGGAAGTTAGCGGCGTTCAAGCCCACTGCTTGTTTAGCCATGGCCGCCTCATACGCGTTACGAGGTGACTGGTTGTGGTTGGCGTAAGGAATCAAGACAGCAGCTACTCCTAAGATAGACGGCGGGTAGAGTTCTAAGTGCGTATGTTCTGGAGTCACCTCTTCAGGCTCTAAAGCTATCAACGCATTATCTTCTTCCTCAGCATCCAGATACTCTACAATACCCATACTAACTAAGTCGCTGAACGTGATGTCTCCAGATCTGAGCTTCTCCACAACATCACTACTTATCTTTATCTTTCCTTTCTCTACTATGAGTAAGGGCCTCCTAACCCTACCACTATCACAGTTTATGTGTACCTCATTAATGTATTCTGTCTTCATGTAAGATACATTAACCTCGTGATGTAGCTTCCCAGACCTCCTCAATTTTCTCAGACTACTCACAAGCTCTGACGCGTCTTCCTTGGGGTAATACCCTATTAGTGTACCGTTTAAGAAGACCTTAGTGAAGCTAGTGACCTTCTCTAGTAACTCTTCATCACCTTTCTTGAGCCTCTCATAAACCTCGAGTAGACTCACTACACCGAGTTCTTGGAGGTAAGGTATAATAGAAGACTCGTCTATTCCGGCAGTAACGTAAGCTGAGAGAGCTAAGTTCTTAACTAAGCCACAGTTGGGGCCTTCAGGAGTCTCGAAAGGACATATCCTGCCCCACTGCGTCGGGTGTAGGTCTCTAGCCTCGAAGTGTGGCTGACCCCTGCTCAGGGGGGCTACGGTCCTCCTCAAATGACTCAACATAGAGATCCAGTTAGTTCTGTCAAGTATTTGGCTAACACCAGTTCTGTTACCTACCCAGTTGCCTGTTGCTAGAGCGTAATTAAGTCTTTCTGTAACTATGTCGGGTCTTGCAAGAGCTTTCAGAGAAAGCTTTCTACCTTTAGTGAGCCTATACCTCTCTATCTGATACCTCAAGTCCTTCATGTACGCTTTAAAAGCTACTCTAAAGAGCTGAGCCATTAAGTCGCCGGCTAGCCTCAATCTCCTGTTAGCGTAGTGGTCCTTATCATCAGGTTTTCTCCTCCCTATCACCAGCTCTATCAGTTTACACGCCATCTGCCCCAAGTAGAGGGCTTTAAGAATCCTGGTGTTAGGAGTGTTGCCTAAGTGAGGCATGAAGTACATGTCAAGTATCTGGAGAACTCTACTGCGTCTAGCCTCAGGGTCTGTAATACCTATAGTGACTCTCGAGGCTAAGTAGTCTAACGCCTCAATCTGTGTCTTGATCTCTCTAGCAGCGTAGAGAGACGGAATCAACTCTTTCTGTATTTCTGGGTCAGGAGAGACAGCTAAAGCTATCTCCATATCAGTTTCTAATCCTAACGCCCTCATCATGATGACGAAAGGAACTTTTTGAGGTATTGACGGGAAGTTAATAGTGAGTGTTCCGTCTTTTAAGCGGTCAAGTATTATCGGAACTCTATACCCTGCAGAAGCTGAGATAACCTTGGCTGTGTGTGTTATTGATGAAGCCTCCCTACCATAATCAACTAAAACTTTATTAGGAGCTAGGTCTTCTTGCCCGACTATGACTCTCTCAGACCCGTTTATTATGAAGTAACCGCCGGGGTCTCTCCAATCTTCTTCATGCTTAATAAGCTCCTCTTTACTGAGCTTACTAGTAGGGTCTAACACAGACCTAATCATTACTGGCATGAACCCTAAAGGAACATTGTCCTCAACATACTCAAACCCGTCTTCATGTATAGCTATCTTCAGATACATAGGTGCGCTGTAGGTTAGGTTGCGAATCCTGGCTATAGTTGGGTTAAGATTCTCTAAACCTCTTATAACTGCACCCTCTATTTCTCTAATTTCGGGCTCGCCTATCTTAACATCAAGGACTTCTAAGTATATTTTCTGGTGTGCTATTTCTATTCTGCCTAACTCCTTAACTATCTTTTTAATACCTGAAGTAACGAACGTGTTGTATGAGTCTAGATGCTGTTTTACGAGACCTTTCTCCTTCAGAAAAGACTCTATGAGTAACCAGCGAACTTCCTTATCTAGCTTGAAAGGATCGTCCAGGTCTCCTCACCCCGCTATAACGAATCTGTAAACTATTATTTTGCCTGCTGTAGGAGATTTTCGCGTTATTCTAACTATATCACCTGGTTTAGCGCCTATAGCTCTAGCGACCGGGTCTGAAGCTCTAATATATGGTAGTTGCTCGGGCCTCACTCCAAGAGACCTCAAAACTTCAATAGCTTCTTCAGGACTTAAAACTTCGTGCTTAGGAACCAGCTCGTGTTCTAATATCTTAAATTTGGGCTTCTCACTCATTCCATACCCCACCAATCATTCCTGCTAAACAAGAAAACCAGAACACACATTTTAAGCTTTTAACCTCGACCAAATCAATAAAGTTTTAAAGGAGTTAATAAGTATAAATGTGTGGGTCGGGCCCGTAGCTCAGCCAGGTAGAGCGGCGGGCTTTTAACCCGTAGGTCCCGGGTTCAAATCCCGGCGGGCCCGCCACAAACCAATCCTTACTAGTAACTCACATCTCACTAGAATAGCTACAGGCAGTTTATCTGTACTAACTCGAATTATCTCTAGATCCTCCTCGCTAGTTAACACACTTCGTTAACTAGTAATGATTTCCTAGAAGATAGAGACTCTTAATGGGCTAAAGAAGTCGAAATGGGTCGTGTGACGCTATTTATAAAAATTCAATATCGAAATCTAATTATATCACGATATACTGAATCTAGACTCGAAATCCCTGACCTCCTTAAATATGATGGGCGACAGTATCAGTAACGCTACTAAGTTTACGTATACGGGAAGACCTGCTGTAATGTCGCCCAGAATCCAGAACACTGCCGGCACTGTCCCGTAGAGTAGCGCTGTAGCGCCTACGCCCCACACGATGAACGGAGACCCGATCTGGAAGAATCTTATAATAGCGTTCATGAGTTTTGGTCTGCTTCTGAGCCAGTATCTCATCTCGACCTCATAGTAAGTATACCAGCCGGTGCTTGTTGACAAAACGAATAGGAACAACGTCAAGTATAGTATTACTGGCGCCACTGGACCATAGACCAATTCAAAAGCCTGGAGCACTGCTCCCACACCACCTTCACCTGCCTGCCAGACTCCGGTCGCAATGACTACAAGAGCTGTCATCGAACACACTACTATCGTGTCAAGGAAGACCTCCATAATCCCCCACATACCCTGCTTAACAGGATGATCTACCCTAGCGGCGGCATGGATATGTGGAGCGCTTCCCCATCCAGCCTCATTACTGTAGACACTTCTGGCAACACCTACTTGAATAGCCTTAGTCACAGCGGCTCCGGCGAAACCCCCTATGGTAGCCGCCGGCGTAAATGCATAGGTGAATATTTGAATGAATGCGTTAGGTACATCGTGTATGTATTTAACTAGAATTCCCAGACATCCGCCAACGTACATCATGACCATCAGCGGCATGAGTAGCTCAGCCATTCTAGAAACTCTGGGTATGAAACCTACACATATAGCAGTAGTTAATAAAGCGTAGATCAGGCCCACCATGACTGAAGCCTCACTAGATAGCTGGAAGCTCGTCATCGCTCCCTCCATGATTGTGTAATTGCTCATTGATATTACAGCAGTCGAACAGAAGGTGAGAGTGAATAAAGTTGCGAGAGGTTTCCAAACCCAGCCAGGCAACCGCATCTCCTTACCCAGTCCTTTCTCCATGTAGTATGGGGGACCGCCATACGCTCTCCTATCAGGTAAAACCTCTCTATACTTAACGCCGAGAACTACTTCAGCAAATTTTGTGCCCATGCCGAAGAGCGCTGCTATCCACATCCAGAATACTGCACCAGGGCCTCCTAACGCTACTGCGCTGGAGACTCCGGCTATGTTTCCCATTCCTATCGTAGCTCCTGTCGCCGTAGTCCAGGCAGCAAACTGAGACACTATCCCGGATCCTTTTCCCCTACGCGCTTCCGCTATACTCCATAACGTGTTTCTAAGTATAGTACCAAATTTTCTGAACTGGAAGAACCGCATGCCAACGGTTAGGTAAAGTCCCGCTAGCAGGAAGATGACCGGCAACAGCGGATTCCACACAACCCCATATGCTATAAACTCGAGTACGCTCTTAAGATCCAGCATCCATCACCCGGTGGGATTCATAGATTATTATATCGCTACGCCTTATAAAGCCTAGTGAGGCTGTCTCGAGCTTCGTGAAGGTTTGTAAGGGGTTGATTTGATATTGTGGGTTGAGCCTACCCACAATAAGATAACCTACATCAACCATTATAAACCTTTATAAAACCCAAAACGGTTGCACCAGGCGGGCTCGGACTCTTGAAAATAAAAATCTGTGAAGTAACGTATTTCTAGTGATTAGGATTGAAGTGGTACGTGAGTAAGAAGGTTCGTGAGTTGGTTGTTAGGGTAGATTCTGTAGCTGTTTTATCATCTGTTAGGAGAGTCTACAGGAATGTAGAGCTCTCGCACATCCTAGGCGTTAGTGAGGCAACTCTGAGCAAATACTATCATGGCATGACTATCCCCGCCTACCCCATGGCTGAGAAGCTACTTAAGAGCTTTCTTAGCGAAGAGTTTGCTAAGAAGTGTGTGGGCAGGTTCATGAATAAAGTTGGCTGGGATTTAAGGAGAGCTTGTGTAGATCCGCACTTCATCAACTATGTGACTACATACTTTAAGTATAGACTACTTAGCAAGTTACCTGGCTTTCTGGTAGACAAATTCATAACACTACCTGACTACTCACTAAGCATAGCCTCACACCTCTCAACTTCTCTTGAAGTCCCTCTAGTAATGTCTACTGAGGAAGACATGATAATAGGGTTAGAAACTAAAAGTAGACCGCCAGCACTACTGCAGAAGGGAGATTATGTGATTTCAATACATGCAATACTCAACAAGGAAATAGCAGAATACTTCAGATACCTAGCAGACTTACACAACCTGAAGTACGTAGCGGCACTAACTATAGTCTTAATGGACGAAAAGAAAGTATCAGAGATTCTTAAGACCACAATATTTAATTTAATACCTTAAGCAACTAATCTCTTCTCCCAATCACTAGGACACTGCTTACACTTTACTCGAGTATGAGTATCATAGCGTGGGTTTCTCATCACTATGTTTCAGCGCTTATAGACCTAAATCATCAATATGTTCTTATTATCAGGTTTAATAAACCTTAAGATCAATTTAGTTACCTTGACGTGCCACTGTTGTAGTAAGTACTCATAGAGTCAGCCCAGTAGTATCGCCTTCTCGATCTTTAAGCCTACTACAGCACCCTCTGACAAAACTTCATGTGTTGTGGTTACGAGCTCGTATCCATTAATACTAACTAAAACTGTCGAACGTCCTGTATCATGCTTAATCTTCCTAACTACCTTACCTTTAAGCACCCCGTCTTGATCGACCGTAATATACTTAGGTAGTATGAGAATCCTTGGAGAGCTTCTAAAACTCTTCCTATACGAGCCTGCGTAAATCCTGTACCCGTTAAACAGAGCTACGCAGAAATCTCCTTCATCACACTCCACATCATCTGCCTCGATCACAGACCCTAACCAAGCCCTGACATCTAAAGGCATGTTTTCAGTTCTCAGGTTTGCCGGACGTCCCACAAATAACGCATTACCTTCGTGGAGAAGACAAACGACGTCAGCGTAAGGTAATAAATCCTCAAAATTATGAGTAGAGACGATGATAGTCTTATCACTCTTCCTTACCTTCAATATGTTGTTACGGATTATCTGCCATGTCTGAATATCCACGCTCAACTCAGGCTCGTCCATTAACACGACATCGCTATCAACGACGAGAGCTCTAGCTATAGCGACTCTCCTGGCCTCACCACCACTTAATTCCCCAGGATACTTATTAAGGAGGTGTTGTATGTCTAGTAATTTAGCAACTTCTTCAATTTTTTCCTTGATAATCTGAGGGTCGCGCTCACGGTCAACAAGCCCTAGAGCTATGTTCCACCAGACTTTCAGACTAGGTATTAACGCGTTGTTTTGAGGTACATACGAGACTCTCCTAAGGCTTGGAGGACTGTCATCCGCGACCTCTCCTCCAATGAACACTTTACCGCTGTAGTTGACTAAGCCGGCTATCGCTTTTAGTAGCGTAGTTTTTCCGCTGCCGTTGCGTCCTATTAGTATGGAGAGACTCCCTGCAGGGAAGTCCGCATTAACACTCTTCAACGCTACTTTACTTGAGTAAGTAACACTTAAGTTCCTAACGGAAACGTCTCTCATAGATACTGTTCACCACCCTATAGAAGTTCTTTTCTAACCAATCTAACAACACATCAATCGAGATGAGCGTCAATGACAATACCAAAACAACAGCAATTAGTTTATCCATGTTTAGAGTAGATGCGTATATTAGAGCTAGATAACCTATCCCGTTCGGCAAGACGAGCATTTCAGCCACGAATACTGTTTTCCACACCATGACGGCCTCTGTTTTTATTGAGGGAAGTATCCGCAATATTAACTGTGGCAGTATAACTAACTCATACCTAGTCCTGTGCCTTAGACAGTATACGGCAGTGATGTCTAGCTGGTCTCTATCGAAAGTTCTTAGCGTGTTAATTACCCCGTATAGTATTGGTGGGTATGAACACATGAACGAAGCTACTAGCGGTAATCTAAACTCGTCAATCCCTACTAAAACAATCAGTATCGGGACCCACGCAACTGAAGGCACTGAAAACATTAAGGTCGCTATAGGACTTACGTAATCACTCACGGAACGCTTAATCGAGATAGCTAGACCTGTGAGAAGACCTAAAAAAAGACCTACAGTAAATCCTAGCAAAGATCTGAAGAAAGTTTGAGAGTAGTTACTCAGTAACGTGTATAAGAAAGACTTATCCGTGAAGTTCCAGAGAACGTAAGTGAATGGAGGGAATATAGTTTTAGGTGCTGAAACCAAGTATCTAGCAGTAAATTCCCAAATCAAGAAAAATACGAATATTGAGACAGCATTCTTTAAATTCATTACTGACCCACACTACGAACTACTATTTCTGTCGCGTTAAGTCTGTTCTTCAGCAGCCCATGCTTATACATGAAATCTATGTATTCCTGGATTTCACGCACATCGATCTCCATAATCCACTCAAGACTACTGATGGATTTTAAGGCTACTTCCCTACTTATGCCGAGCTCTGTAGAGCTTGCCTGTATCGCTAACTCTTTATTACTCTCAAGTATTACGAGAGCTTCTCTAGTCACTTCTAAGAGCTTCTTAACTACCTCAGGCTTATTCTTCAGTATATCGCCGCGAACTATGATGTAGCTACCTGGCATACTAGGCCACACATCTTGAGCTCTTAACAAGACCTTAGCACCGCTAGCTTCGGCAACACTCGCGTAATGTTCTGGTAGTGAAGCCGCATCAATCTGTCCACTAATCAGCATAGACAGCAACGTCTGCGGATCACCAACAGGCTTTATGTTGAATCTAACACCGTAAACGTCCTGAATTCTTAGGAGGAGTAGATTTGTTGGGTTAGCAAGCCCCGTCGAGTAAACAGTAATGTTGTTTAAGTCTTCAATGCTTGACACCTTATTAGGGTTAACTACTAGCGCGTAACCGTAATCGTGAACTTTCATAACTATCTTAACGTCAACACCCTGGTCTATTAAGTTAAGTATAGGTCCTAAGCAAGCCCACCCAGCATCAATTTCTCTTCTAGCTATTGCTGCAGCTAAATCAGCTCCTGTCCTAAACTTAAAAAGTTTGGTAATATTGAGCTCGTGTTTCTTGAAAAGATCAGCATGTAATGCTATCCAAGCAGGCGTAGCATGCGCGTTAAACTCTATACCGAGACTAACATTCTCAGCACTGGCTACAGGACTGACTAGGAACATAGACCAGTAAATTAATAATAACACGGCTAAAACTAAACTACTAATTACTATTAACCTAGTTTCAGACCGCGCCATAGCGTTTTACCCTGTTAATAATCTGATTTAAGTGTTTAAAAGCTTATGACATTATATGTAAAGAAAGTCATTTACACTAGACGTCAAGTCATTAGCTAAACATTTATTACTAAGTAGACAGCAATTATCTCAGAAGAAGTAAGATAAGATGATGTCTACCTCCGGTACTGAAAACTGATGAGAAGGCATTTGTCTGATTAAAAACTTCCTCAGACCCTCCCCACCAAATCTTCAACTTAAAATATTTCTAGAAGATAGAGATAATAGGGGCTGTGAAGTCGACGACGGGCGGACTGAAGAGATGAAGAGCCATTGCAGCTCTGAGCTCCGCAATCATAGCTGAGAACTTATTGAAATCACTTCCCTTCTAATTTATGTTGAAACAAGTAGAATGCTCGTTACTTCATCAACTCTTTATTTCTGATGTACGTGGTCAGCTTATACCATGAATACAGTAGTCCAGCATTGAGACAAACATATAAAATAACTGCTAACGCTTGAACTAGTATTGAGTGACTCCACTCTGTACTTAAAGAAACTAGAGACCTTATTAAGACTATCTGTATTAGTATTAAGAAGAAGCCGTAAAGCATTAAGATTAGAGGAACTTTTAGATTTCCTAAGAGATTCCTCATTTAGTTACGTCACCAAACAATAATACTTGCTTAGCCTTGAGCAGAATTCACGAGCATGATGCTCGGCCTGAAAGGCAACGCGTTCCTCTTTTTGCCGCCGTAGTCAGGTGCTTCCACGTCACTCGCTTTATAGACTTCTCTGAGTCTAATTCCAGTCTCTCCTTCTATGAATTTCCTGAACTTAAGGAGGATCTCATACTCGTCTACGAAACCTACTCTAGCGATAGCTTCCAGCAACTCTGGAGGTAATGACATAACTAAATCTACTAGTGTCTTAGCTACCTTAGGCGCTTGCTTCTGGTCGGCAAACCCGCTAGTTACCAGGTATTTTATTACGTCACCTATTCTGCCGCCGCCTCGCAGTATCCTGACACACTCAATTAAGTGTTTGTACTCATACTCTGTAGACACGTATACTACTGCCTCATTACCTTTCACTATCTTAGACAAGTTCTTTAAGTCATCAATAAATCTCTCTAAGAATAAGTAACCTAGTTCTACAGACTCGTCAATCATTCTCTCCAACTCTTCTTTCAAAGGCAGTCTCTCAGTAGCTAGTAGTCTGCTCATCCCCATCTCATGCCACAACTCTTCAGTAATGAATGGAGTCACGGGATGCATCACTTTAAGCCACATGACCAGCAAGTCTCTCAAGACTCTCGACGGTTTCTCAACCATTTTCAGATACCTGAGAATATCTTGGTGTATGTTGTAGAAGATCTTTAAGCATGCTGCTCTCACCCTAACTTTAGATAAGTCTTCATACGCCCCCAACACATTCCTGGCAAACCTAGAGAGAAGCCATTTCTCAGGAAGACCTATTACGTCGCTCAAGTCACTAACGTTAGAGAAGGAAGTTATTAAGTCATGTATAGACCTGAGTTTCGCCTTAGTAGAGTCAAGTACTTCTATATCAAGATTTAGATCGCTCTCTACCTCGGCTCCCGACGCTATAGCGAGTCTCACAACGTCAGGCGAGTACGTGGAAACTAGCCAGTGCAACGGGAAGATATTGCCTCTAGACTTAGCCATCTTCTCTCCTTGTATGAGTACCCAACCATTAGCAACTATTTGCCTAGGCCACAGACTTTCCGGGAATATAGCTACGTGATTAAATATGAAGAACGTTAAGTGATTAGGTATCAAGTCTTTACCACTATGTCGTGAATCAAGAGGATACCAGTAAAGGAACTCCCTCCTTAAATCTTCTAAAACTTTCCGGTCAACACCTATCTTGTCCGGCTCCCCAGAGCCCAGCATCACGTAGTCCCAGAATTCGTAAGTTAGCTTCTCAGGCGGCACACCATACTCTCTTATTTTATGTATGACCGTGTAGAAAGCCATGTATATCGTGGAGTCACTTAAAGACTCAATAATCCAGCCAGGAGCCCACGGCAACTCAGTCCCTAAACCTCTACTCCTAGTACACGCCTTCTCTCTCAACCAATAAATAGTGTTCACGAACTGGGTCCTCGCTTCTTCAGGCACTAACCTAATCTTAGACAACGCTTCGAGTGCCAGCTTCTTCCAGCCTGTATCACCGTAATTAATAAACCACTGATCCTTAACTATCTTAACTACTATCTCCGTACCACACCTACAGTATACAGGCGCGTTCATCACGTCATACATTAGGTCTCCGAACCCATTACTTAATAAGAAGTTCTTGATCTTCTCTCGCGCCTCCTTAACCGGAACACCGGAAATCTCATTCAATATGAAGTCTCGAGCCCCCTTAATGACTTCCTGCTCAATCAGGTTAGCTAGGTCTGAACGCATAACACCCGACTCTAGCTCCACTCTATAGACTTCTTTAGTAGCGTTATCTAGTAAGATATGCTCTTCCTGTGACTTAATGTCTAGCCTCTCAACAGCGTCTTTAGCCGGGATATCACTATACCCCTCAACTTTTATGAGGGGTATGGGCTCTAGCCCCTCCCAAGAGCCACTCTTCTTGTTGAGTACGTAATCACGCAAAGCAACATAATCGTAAGGTGCGTGTGCTGGCACGCTCATCACTACACCAGTTCCAAATTTGGGGTCAACGAAAGAGGCTTCAATAACTTGAATCACGCGTCCGGTAACCGGATTTACTGCTTTCCTACCTATGAGGTCCTCACCACTTACCTCACGAACTATCTCCACGTTCCTCTGAAAACCTAACTTCTTAGCAGCCTCGCACGAGAGAACCCAAGTATCAGTACCTCGGCTTGTCTCAACACTAGCAATACAGTATTTCACGTTCGGGTTAACCCATATGTTAGTTACTCCCAAGACAGTCTCAGGCCTTAAAGTAGCTACGACGTAGTTCAACCCGTCGAGACCGGCGAACTTTATCAAGTAGACCTCATCTATCTCAGGCTCTACATCATCTTTGGTGTCGTGCATTCCTACAGGCATGTTATGCCTAGGACACCAACCAACAGGGTGTGAACCCCTAGTTAAGTAGCCTGAATCTAGGAGCTTCTTGAACTGCCACCTAATAAAAGCCTTAAACTCTGGGTCTATAGTTGTGAATTCTCTCCTCCAATCAATAGATAGTCCGTAGAGCTTCATAGCCTTCTTAGATATTTCGTGGAAGAACCTGGCCACGTCAACAGGGTCTTTAAGCTTCATGAGTTCCTCACTCTCAACTTGAAACACCTTAGCTACATTACTCACGTATTGCGGATCTCCAGTAGCTAGACCTTCAGCAAGAGCTAGTATAGGAGTTCCAGTATAGTGGAAGCCCATAGGGAATAGCACATTATATCCTAAACCCCTGAAAAACCTGGCTAGTATATCAGGGATCAAGTATGTCCTAGCATGACCTACGTGTGCCGGCCCGTTAGGGTACATGAAAGCAGCTGTTAAGAAGTACTTCGGCAGACCTTCCTTCGGGTCTGCCTCATAAACTCTCTCCTCTTCCCAAATTCTAGACCATTTACGAGCTATATCAACGAGGTATGCTACAAAGTCTTCAAGACTCGCGGTACCCGTGATCATCACCTAGTAATCTCTTACAACCCCCAATATATTTAAAACATTACTAGTACTCTGCCAACAGAGAAAAAATTGAGACTCTACAAGACCATATACGTTTTCCACTCTCGAACTTAAATTATTACCATTGACTCTAAGCAATAAATAAAAATAATAACTTTGAGTAGTTAATTCACGTGGGTCTCTTAAGTGGGTGTTAATTTAAGAGAGTTAGTGGAGGAGACTTCCGCAGTTAGAATCATTAACGACTTAAGAGAGTTGAGAGGTAAGGTCGTGGCTATTGATGCTTACAACGCTCTCTACCAATTCTTAGCAGCGATAAGACAACCCGACGGAACTCCGTTAATGGATACTAAAGGACGCGTAACAAGCCACTTAAGCGGGCTTTTCTACAGAACAATCAATCTTGTGGAGTCAGGTCTTAAGCCGGTATACGTATTTGATGGTAAGCCGCCTGAGTTGAAAGCTAAGGAGATCGCGGAAAGACTCGCGATAAAAGAAGAGTTTGCCAAGAAGTATGAGGCCGCCATAGCAGAGGGCAGGATTGAAGAAGCGCGTAAGTACGCGCAAGCTACTGGGAGACTAACTTCAGACATGGTTGAAGACTCTAAAAGGTTGTTAACAGCTATGGGCATACCGTACGTTAACGCGCCCTCAGAAGGTGAGGCGCAGGCCGCTTATATGGCTAGGAAAGGTCACGTATGGGCGTCAGTTTCCCAAGACTATGACTCACTATTATTTGATACGCCTAGACTCTTAAGAAACTTAACAATTAGCGGTAAACGCAAGTTGCCAGGTAAAGAAGTATATGTTGAAATAAAGCCTGAACTCATAGAACTAGACACCCTACTCAAACAACTAGGGATAAATAGAGAACAGTTGATAGATATAGCTATATTCCTCGGAACAGACTTCAACCCCGAGGGAGTAAAGGGTGTGGGACCTAAAACCGCGCTCAAACTAATAAAAACGTACGGGAGCTTTGAGAAAGCAGCTAAGGCACTCCCAAACATCAAGATAGATTTCAACTACGAAGAAATCAGAAAGATATTTCTAAACCCGCCAGTA
Organism: Zestosphaera sp.; assembly: GCA_038843015.1. Taxonomy (NCBI): domain Archaea; kingdom Thermoproteati; phylum Thermoproteota; class Thermoprotei; order Desulfurococcales; family Desulfurococcaceae; genus Zestosphaera; species Zestosphaera sp. Next base: position 169,930 of record JAWBSH010000001.1, read on the forward strand.
ACAGATTCATACACGATTAAATGGGACGAGCCTAACCTTGAGCTAATAAACAAGATTTTAGTAGAGGAACATGACTTCTCAGAAGAAAGAGTTAGTGGAGCAGTAGAGAGGTTAAAAAAAGCTTACAGAGAGTTCCTCAAAGCCCAGGTTAAGGGGCTTGAAGCCTGGTTCAAGAAATAAGTAGTGATTTCGCTTCCTGCTCTAAGCATAGCAGGTCTTGCTCATGTCTTAAAACAAGCTCTAAAGAATTGGAGAGAGGTTAAGTCCTAGCAGATTCGATAATATAGTATCCAAACCCGTGTAGCGGACGTTTAATTAATTTAGCTGATTCTATGTAAACACCTCCTCTCCTAAAGAGCTTTGATGAGATTACGTACGTCTCGAATTCTCCCCCCTCACCTACAGGGCTTACGCCGTGTTTTTCAAGATCGTTAAGAAACTCATCAACGTTACCTTCGTTGATTATAGTGCCTAGCCACTTCATGTTGAGTCCATACGCCTGAATTGCAGTGATTATGAAACTCATGTGCTTGACTTCTTCTAGCAGAAGAGTTCTCTGATCACGCCCCCATAAAGGCGCTACATGGTCTAACCCGAGCTCCTCAGCTATTAAATCAACTCTCTCTTTCTGATACTTAGACGCTACAGCTCCCGAAATCAAGTACTCGTATCTAGATCTTAGATTTAATTTCTTAAGACTAGAAAGAACTTCTGAGACTTCAAGTTCTTTGATCCCGCTTGAACGTATCGTTACCTCATTAACGCCGATGAGGTCTGCGTGAAGCCTTGAAAACTCTATGTTGACTGAGTGAAACATCCAGGAATCACTAGCTACTGGGACAACTATGATGAGTAGATCCACCAGTATACCAGCTCTTAAAGCTTCCATGAGAGCAAAATGAGAGTCTTTGCCTCCAGTATATAATGCTGCGCCTCTCACCCCTCAATACCCTCGGAACTCAGAACTTTAATGATTGCATTAACTGTAGCAGCGAGGCATCGTTCACCATTACTTGAGTAACACATGCCCAAGACTATCAAGTCGTTATCACGTATCTGAGAATCTCTTAACTGCTGAGGAAGCTCTCCACTCTTTAGTTCTTCCAGCCCGCCCACTAAGGGAAGATAAAAAGCTCCTTTAGAGTATGTCAGTATTAAAGCTCCGTCTGCGCCCTCCTTAACTACCAAGTCTCTAAGAACTATCACTCCGCCCACCTTATACAAGATAGTGCGGCCATTACTTAAGACAAGTCCAGAGATAGCGCAGTTCGCACACACGCTCTCAATCCTTAAATAAGGAATTAATTTTATGAGGTTCCTAAGACTACCCGCCAGCTCTCTACCAGCTTCTGTTAGTTTAGTTCCATGAGGTCTTGAAATACTGATTAAACCAGCTTCCCTCAACCTGTTAAGCAAAGTCTTAATGCTAGCTTCTCCTAAGCCTGATAACCTCATTAGCTCGTGCCTGCTGCTAATACCACGCACATAAAGAAACTCAAGTACTTTAAAGACGTGATAAGGTGAGAAAGCCGGCTTAACACCGCCTCTCTCCTCAGTTATCTTGAGGAGTATCCTTACTTCCTTCATGCTCTTCAAGAATTACTTGAGTCTAACATTATAAATTAAGAATTAAAATTTATTTTGTTCATTCCAAATGTTATTTGGGTGTAAGTCTTATGAGGTACTTGAAAGGCAGGGATTTCCTTTCAGTCGCTGACTTAACCTCAGAGGAGCTTATGTTCACGCTAAGCACTGCTTACAACCTGAAGCAGAGGTTTTATGGTGGCGAGAGAATAATACCCGTGCTTAAGGGCAAAACAGTCATGATGATCTTCCAGAAACCAAGCACCAGAACCAGGATTAGTTTTGAGCAAGCTATAGTACAGTTAGGTGGTCACTCAATAACTGTTAACTGGCAGGAACTCCAGTTAGGTAGAGGCGAAACCATAGCTGACACGGCAAGAGTTCTAGAGAGATACGTTGATGGCATTGTCGCAAGAGTTTACAAACACAGCGACCTAGAAGAACTGGCTAAATATGCTAATATACCAGTCATAAACGCTTTAAGCGATAGAGAACATCCGTGCCAGGCAGTAGGAGATATGTTAACAATCTATGAAAAGAAAGGAAGACTGAAAGGAGTTACGTTAGCTTACGTAGGTGATGGAGGCAATAACGTGGCTCACTCACTAATACTGGCGGCAAGCAAGCTGGGAATCAACGTAAGAGTAGGTACTGCGGAGGGTTACGACCCAAACCCAGAGATACTCAAGGTAGCTGAAGAAGAAGCTTCGAGATCTGGTTCAGTAATAGAGATATTGAGGACACCTGAAGAAGCCGTCAGGGGAGCTGATGTCGTCTATACAGACGTGTGGGTTAGCATGGGTCAGGAAGCAGAAAGAGAAAAAAGAATCAAGGATTTGAGTAAGTTTAGAGTGACGCCGGAGCTCATGAGACTGGCTAAGAAAGACGCTATATTCATGCACTGCCTGCCAGCACTGAGAGGCATGGAGGTAGTAGATGAAGTCATAGATGGTGTTTGGTCGGTAGTCTGGGACCAAGCAGAGAACAGGCTACACGCACAGAAAGCTCTGCTCGCTCTCCTCATATAGTGTTTCCTACCTACTCCTAGTTTAAAAACTATTACAAAGATAAAAACCAAGTTAACGAGACTTTCTAGCAGTCTTCTTACGCTTCTTTCTTCTAGACTTCCTCTTCTTTTTCTTCTTCAGAGACTTCCTAGCTAAAGTCTCGAGTTGCTTGCTTTGCTTACTCAAGTACTTTCTTATTTCATCTTTAGTTATTACAGAATCTAATTTATCACTCACTATCTTCAACGCGTATATACCGTCCTCTAAATCTCCTTTAACTACTGAATCAAAAGCTATGAGTTCTTCGCTCAACTCAATCTTTTCCGTTTTTAATTTGAGGTCAGTAAACTCTAGTTCCGTACTCTCGCTAGCGTCGTTGCTCGCCACTACTTTAGCGATTAGTATCTCCTTAACCAGAGCCGGTGTTTTAAGTAGCTGGATACTAGGAGATACTTTTTTAAGACTAACAAATAGCGTCAAACCATCTCCACTTATTAATGCCGCGTCGGAATTTCTGCATATTTTTCTTAGTTCTTTATACTTTATTAGATTGCTGGGTCTTGATTTAAGTACTTCCTCAAAACTTGTTTCAGAGAATTTTACTTTTGCTTCCTTAGTTACCTTATAAAACGATAACGTTAGTTTGCTGCCTGCTAGTAGTTCTTGTCTTGATAAGCACTTAAGAGAGGCGCTAGGAAGCATAGCCAATCAACCGGGTCACGCGGGAGTATCTCTGATTATCTTTTATAGCCTATTTTCCTAAGAAACTCGTGACGGTGCTTCTTACTCTCAGCGTTCTCAACCCCGACTACTGCGAAGCCGTCTACAACTCCTATGACTCCCTTACCTTGATTTGTTTCAGCAACTAATACTTGAACAGGGTTTGCCGTAGCTGTGTATATTCTGCACACCTCCTGCACGTTCTTTAGCGAGTTCAACACGTTTATGGGCCAAGCATTCCTTAAGTAGATCACGAACGTATGTCCAGCCCCTATCTTGAGAGCGGCGTCTTCAGCTAGCTTGATTAATTCCTCGTCGTTTCCATCACTTCTAACTAGCCTCTCACCACTAGCCTCATTGAAAGCTATACCGAACTTAATCACAGTTGATGACGTTATTAGAGCTTCATAAATGTCCTCGACTGACTTAATGAAGTGTGTATGACCTATTATGATGTTGGTTCCTTGAGGTACTGGAATATCTACTACCTCTATCTTCTTCAGCTCGCCCACATTCATCACCAGAAAATAAAAACTCATGAGAAATTTAAAAATTGAGGAGTTGCTTAGTGAAGCAAACAAAGCTTCTGAGAGGCTCTATACTTAATGTAAGGTCTTGCCCCTCCCGACTCAGTCGATACCCCACAGTATTAAGTAGTCTTACGATATACTCGTAACTTACGCCTGACCTCTCACTAACGCGTAAGGATCTAAAATTAATTCCGGTCAAGATCGTAATATTGTTTTTCAAGCACTCAACTAACTTAATGTTCTCGCAACAGAAAATGACTTTCATGAACCTACGGAGAGCTGATGGTGGGTTAGCTAATAATAGCTTAGAAGCAATGTCTTCAGTTAAGAAAGTCTTTATTAAAAGGACACCCCCATAAGAAGTCTTGCAAATCTTGACTCCCTGATCTAGTGGGAAGAGGGCATCACCTATTTCAAGTTCCGCAAGTTCTTCTTTGCCGTAAATTACGGTAGCTATATAGGTAGGAGGCCAGCAAGGATTTTCTAAGTTTTCTTCGGCTTCATCACGCACATTCGTTGATTCTCCTGATTGCCTACACATGCCTGCTCACATATTCCGAGACTAACTGACAAGCTTCTCTGAAGAAAGTGTTTGTTGTGACAAGAAAGTAGTTCGTCGCTAGTCTAGCGTTTCACTTCTCAACACATAGTTTCTCCTTAATATGCTTAAAGAAAGATGGCGGCGTCCAAGCCACCCAAGCTGGAAACCTCTTTACAAAATCGTAGGCTTCCTCCCAGCTCTCAAGACCTAACTCACGCGCAAGCTCCTCAAGAGTTAATGAAAACCTCATATACTTGTATACAGTGTCTAGAACGTCCTCAGTAACTAGCACTTCCTTACCGCTACTCAACTTCACAGTCAGCTCACACATACTCCTAAACCCACAACAACTTAAACATGAAGCTTATAAATATGTTAGGTGTTCAGCTCTTATGTTAGTTTCATCATCTCTATTCCCTTGCATCGGTCTTGGTTTGTATTACTGTGTACATGACCACGTTTCTGTCTCCTGTGAGTCCGCATCTAGAGCATGTAGATGATGTTTTGTAGTGACTGTATTCTTCATAGAACTATAGTGATAACTTCTTACTGAATGTTTTGCTCTCTCTTTACATTGTTTTTGGGTTTGCTCAGGTTCTCGAGAACAATACAGTAGAACCGCGCTCATCGGCTAGTTCTGTCATCGTTATGTGGGATTACGCTCAGAAGATTCGCTTCTCATTCTCTTACCGAGTTGCGCGAGGTGCCACAAAACACTGGGTTGTTAGATTCTCTGCGCACCTCGGTACTTCAATGGATCAGTAACACGAGCCTTCATCACTTCTTCAGACGATGACCACTCTTCATCTCCAAGCGTTTATGATCTTGAGTTGTGGCGGGCCCGCCGGGATTTGAACCCGGGACCTACGGGTTAAGAGCCTCGGCCTATCTGCTGGGGTCCGCCGCTCTACCTGGCTGAGCTACGGGCCCTTCCTTTAGATTGACTCACAAGAGTTTTTAAGTATTTCACGCGTGTTCTGCGATTAAGAAGTAAGTTTAAATACTATGTAGCGGTTAGATAGTGTTTGGAGTACACATGATAAGGTCTTTAGTGAGTCTAGCTACGTACTACCACGAACTGAGTCCTGTTAAGGTAGCTGTTTTTAGGGATTTAGGCAAGTTAACTGTAGGAGGCTCTACTGAACTACTAAGTAGGGGTGTTGAGGCATCAATTCCTTTCTGGCTAGCGGAACTCCTAAGCGGGGAGGGCTTAGTAGAAATCAAGGAAAACATGCTAGAGCCTCGAGACGTCGCGATGGCTTTAATAAGCGAGAAAGGAAGTAACGAGAAAGAATTCGCGAAGCTGAAGCCAAGGTTTTACCCAGAGATACGTAGACTCATACGTAAGACTAGAGAAGAGTCTATGAAAGAGCCGGAAGCAGCCGTTAGCTTACTTAAGCTTGAGAGCAACCTTGACGACTTAATTCAGTACAGGCTTAGGAAACTAACTAGAATAGCTGTCTTATCTACGGAAGAAGAAATCGACGAGTACTTAAGTAAGATACTAGTTGAGGAAGGCATCCTCTTAAAGATTCTTAAATCATTAATCAGTGGGTGGAGGTTGTCTATTAGTGAGCGAAAATAACAGAACTGAAGATTTAGAAGTGCGTGAGGTCTTCATAGAACATAAGGTAGATGTAGAACTCATTAAGTCTTTCTTAAGCAACTTTAAGAGTCGTGACGGGTCTTTCAAGTATAAAGAAAGAATAAGGAGGATGATTCGAGAAGGGAGTAAGTCTCTGCTAATAGATTATGAAGACCTAGCAACCTACGACGTCAATTTAATAGAGTTTATAGAGAAAAACCCTGATGAAGCTTTCAACGCTTTCAACAACGCTTTAAGAGACTTAATAAGAGGTGAATATCCCGAATACATTGAAAAATTTGAGAAGTTTTACGCTAGACTCAACGGCTGGGTAAAAACAGTAGCTATAAGGGGAGTTACTAGCGATTACTTAGGTAAGCTAATAGCAGTCGACGGCGTTATCGTTAAAGCGACACCGCGTAAGAGTAAACTCTATAAGGCTCTATACGTCCACATATTATCAAATGGTGAGAAACACGAGTTTTGGTGGCCACCTGAAGAGAGGGAGGAGCTGAGAGACGAGGTTGAGAGGCCTCCGTACTGTCCTGTCTGTGTTAGTGTAGTAACTGAGGAAGAGCGGTTCAGGAGAGGCACTATAAAGCTAGAGCCTGAGCGGTCTAAGTACAGAGATTGGCAGTTAGTAGTTATTCAGGAGAGGCCTGAGGAAGTGCCTGCAGGGCAAATACCTAGGTCTATAGAAGTAGTCTTAACAGACGACCTAGTCGACGTTGCTAGACCCGGCGATAGAGTTACCGTGATCGGTGTTGTTAGGTTGACTAGATCGAGCAGATTTAACAAGATTATCTACACCCCGTATATTGAAGCTAATAACGTCGTTGTAGCACAAAGACTACTTGAAGAACTGAAACTCAGTACTGAGGATGAAGCCAAGATAATCGAACTTTCTCGAGACCCTTTAGTAAGGCGTAAGATAATAGCCAGCATAGCTCCAACAATTTACGGCATGTGGGATGAGAAAGAAGCTATAGCGCTAGCATTATTCGGAGGTAATTCTAAGACTACACGAGACGGGACCAGACTCAGAGGAGACATACACGTCTTAATGGTAGGAGACCCAGGGACTGCTAAGTCACAACTACTACAATATGCTGCCAGGATAGCTCCTAGAGGAATCTATACTACTGGTAAAGGCTCCAGCGCAGCAGGTCTTACAGCAGCAGTAGTCAAAGACAAGCAGACAGGCGAGTATTTTCTAGAAGCTGGAGCAATGGTGTTAGCTGACGGAGGAATAGTAAGCATCGATGAAATCGACAAAATGCGTGATGAAGACAGAGTAGCTATCCACGAGGCTATGGAGCAGGGTAGCGTAAGCATAGCTAAGGCAGGCATAGTCGCTAGATTAAACGCTAGAACAACAGTGATAGCTGCTGGGAATCCTAAGAGAGGCAGATACGTAAGTAGTGAGAGCGTTGCCGAAAATATCGACTTACCAGTAACGATACTCTCGAGGTTTGACTTAATATTCATAGTGAGAGACCTACCTAACATAACGAGAGACACCTCACTGTCAAGCTACGTCCTAAAAACTCACGAGAAGGTGGGCTACGTTGAGTCAGAGATCCCCCCAGACCTCCTCCGTAAATACATAGCTTACGCAAGAAAATACGTAAAACCTGAGCTTACTGAGGAGGCAGAGAAGATAATTAGAGAATACTACATAGAATTGAGAAAGAAGAGTGCTGAAAGAGAAGACGCTCCGCTCGCCATAACTACTAGACAATTAGAAGCTCTCATCAGACTTGCAGAAGCGCATGCTAAAATGAAGCTCAAAAATAAGGTAGAAGCTGAAGACGCTGTAGAAGCAGTAAGACTAATGAACACAGTCTTAGAACAGGTAGGTATGGACGTAGAGACAGGAACTATAGACGTAGACTTAATAATGACCGGCAAAGCTAAGAGTATGCGAGAGAAGGAAGTCACTATCGTTAAGTTAATAAGAGAGATAATGAGTACTGGCGAAGAATGCGTTAAGTATAAGGAGCTACGTAAGAAAGCTTATGATTACGGAATAGACGAGGAAGTCCTTGAGAAAATAATCAAGAACTTGAAACGTAATGGCGAAATATACGAACCTAAAGCGTCCTGTTACGCTATAACAGACTAAACTAGTAGTTATTCGTGAATCATGCTTGCAGTAACTTTATGATATTTAAACTTAAAAAGAAATACTTAAGCTTCAACAGGGCCTATGACTTCTTTCCCAGCCAGCTTATTTATGTAGGCTACCTGCTCATCAACATATTTTTGTATGGCGTTTATCTCTTCCTCCGTGAGATGTCTGAATCTCCCTTGAAGCTTCAAGTACTCCCTTACAGGCTTTCTCTTAGGCACTGGAGTAGTCACGTTTAGTACTCCGTTTTCTATTTCGTAATTTACCCAAATACCTGTCTGGACAGCTAGCTTAGCTATCGTTATAGTTAGTGCTGGCTCGTACCTCCAGCCAGGCACACAAGGAGAGAACGCGTGTATTAGTTTAGGTCCCTTAATACTCATGGCTTTACTTATCTTCATGTAGAGGTCAGGAAGATATGCTGGGTTTATAGTGGCTACATACGGGACTCTGTGTGCTAATGCTATACCAACAATATCTTTCTTAGGTCTCCACTCACCATGCCATATCTTCCCGACAGGCGTAGTCGTAGTCCAGGCTCCTAACGGCGTGGCTCCACTCCTCTGTATACCCGTGTTCATGTATGCCTCGTTATCATAAACTATGTAGAGAATGTCATGCCCTCTCTCAAGCATTCCCGAGAGTGCCTGGATGCCTATGTCGAAAGTCCCGCCATCACCCCCTATAGTCACGACTTTAATTTCTCTCTCAGCAGGCATCTGCCCTTTTCTCTTAAGAACTTTAATAGCCGCCTCAACCCCTGAAGCACCGGCCGCAGCGTTCTCGAAAGCTATGTGTAACCACGGATGCATCCAAGAAGTTTCAGGATACAGCGTCGTAGTCACTTCAACACAACCAGTCGCTTGAACTATTATTGAGTCTTTAGGTATTGCCTTAGTTATATGCCGCATTAGTATAGCAGCACCGCAACCCTGACACATTCTATGTCCGGGCGCGAACCTTTCTTCACGCGGTAAATCCCTAATAGTCAGGACTTTACTCATTCTCTCACCCCAATAAACAGAGGCTCTTTAGGCAAATCTGAGGCAGGTTTATCTTTTAGTTCAGAGAGCTTACTGAACATCACGCCTATGTGTTCATGCGTTACTGGTCTTCCCCCAAGACCGGACACAAAGCTCAGAGTCTTAGTATCTACTCCGTGCTTACTCAGCGTTGTAACAATCTCTGAATGTAGGGGTCCTGGAGACGGAGAACCAGGTATTAAAGCTCTATCAACAACCCCGATAATCTTAACGTCTTCAAGATGTTTCACTACCAGATCTTCTGGGAAGGGCCTGTAGAGCTTCACTTTAAGCACTCCTGCTCTAGAATTTTTGCCTCTAACCCTACTTAGGTAAGCTTTAATGTTGCCCACAACATGCCCCATAGCTACTAACACTATTTCAGGGTTATCATCACCGTAATACTCTACCGCACCATACCTCCTGCCAAACACCCTAGCAAATTCCTCAACACTCTTCTCAAAGACTTCTCTAGACTTCTTCATCGCCTCATATTGTTGCTTCTTGAACTCAAAATACCATTGAGGGTCTCCTAAAGCACCGATAGTTGCAGGTCTGTTAGGGTCTAGCGTGAACCAGGTCTTTCTCTTCGGTGCGAAACTCAACGCCTCATCTCTTTCTATTACGTTAATAGGCTCGATCGTGTGTGTCATGAAGTACCCGTCAAGGGCTGTAACCACGGGTAAGAGGACTTCTGGGTCCTCTGCTATCTTATAAGCAAGTATGATGTCATCATGCGCCTCCTGATTATTTTCTGCCATCATCATGACCCAGCCAGTATCTGAGACAGCCATGAAATCACTATGATCATTCCATATGTTTATAGGTGCTGAGAGAGCTCTCGTCGCTATCGTCATGACAATAGGTAGTCTTAGTGAGGAAGCTATGAACATTATTTCGTACATTAAAGCTATCCCCTGCGAAGAAGACGCTGTATAAACTCTAGCTCCGACAGCCGCCGCGCCAATAGCTGCTGAAAGAGCTGAATGCTCTGATTCCACATGAATCATTTCAGCGTCTAACTCTCCATTAGCTATGAATTCTGCTAGCTTCTCAACTATTGTAGTCTGAGGGGTTATTGGGTACGCGGAAATCACGTCCACGTCTGCTGATTTGACAGCATACGCTACTGCTGAATTACCTGAGAGCGGAACTACCTTACCCACTTACCTCACCTCAGGAACCATCTCTATAGCTTTAACAGGACATTCCTGCGCACATATGCCGCAGCCCTTACAATAATCGTAGTCTATCAGGTAGGACACCTCATACCTCCTATTCGTTGAAGTGACGTAAGGTTTGTCAGCCTCTATTATCGCTGGCTCCGGGCAGTAAGACCAGCATATACGACACCTAATACACTTATCCTGATTTATGACAGGTCTTAAAGTCCTCCACTCATGAGTTTTGTAACGCCTTGAAGAGCCTGGCTCCAGTATAATCGCTCCTACCGGTAATTCTCTCCAGGAAGGCAACCTACTACTCAAGGTCTCACCACCTTAAGTAATCTGTAAGATTCGTTAATTATGTTTATGTTAGCCTCAGCTAACCTTTCAGGAAACCTCTCTCTAACTACTTCTATAACGTTATCTAGAGACACTACGTGAGTAGCAGCTACTAAAGCACCTATCATAGCTGTGTTAACTATGGGTAGCTTAAATATGTTCATTGCAATACTCGTAGCGTCGACTGTTGCTATGGTGACTCTCAAGCGCCTTAAATCCGCTATCTCATCTAATATCTCTGAGGGCTCTTTAGTAGTGTTTGCTACTAAGTAACCACCTTCTTTCAACCCTCCAAGAACTTTAGGTGATGTAATCATGAAAGGATCTAACACTACCACAGCGTCTGGGTTAGTTATGGGTGTTCTGTCATAAATAACTTCCCTGTCAATTCTAGTATATGCTGTGACAGGAGCACCCCTCCTCTCAGCACCAAACTCGGGGAACGCCAAAGCATAGAAACCAGCCTTAATAGCTGCTGAAGCAGTTATGTCTGCAGCCGTTACAGCCCCCATGCCGCCACGTCCATGCCACCTAATCTCAAACATTTTGTTAAACCCAAGACAATCTATATCCAAATAAAATAAATTAGCGTGAGTTACGACTCACAACTGAAAGCCTCGTCCTCCTAGAGTAGGGAAGGCCAGGTCTTGAAAGTCCGTTATACTTAATTCGTAGAGAAGCTATGAAGCATTAAGGCAAGTCCCTATATGCTGGGTGAGTACTTATTTCCTTGATTAGCTTGAAGTATCTTCGTACTAAGTCCAACCTTACTGAACGGTCTAGCCTCTCTATCTCTACCTCGAAGACTGCGGGCTCGTAATCATTATAGAAGTCAACTACCTTACCAGAACTATTTATCAAAAAAGTCGGTTGTTGCTCTCTCCTGTTACTTAAGTAACCTCCTAAACCCACGAGAGGTATGTTATTCTCTACTGCTCTAACAACGCCTAACTTAAGAGTTAATTCTGGGTCACGTTCAGTCAATAGTGGAGGATTAACAGCCACTATAGTATCACTACCTAAGAACTTACATATCCTCGCTACTTCAGGTACTTCAAGTTCTTTCAGGTAGATAAAACATAACTTAATACCGCCGACCTCAAATAACTCAGGCGTCTTATTCGCTAATATCTTGTCGTTAATAGGCAGTATGTTGCCGGCCTTGAAAAGCGGCTGACCTAACGGGGGTATTATGCCTGTAGAAAAATGTGCCTTATCACCTCCCTTCCTAATTATGGGAGTTATAACTATAGAAACTTTCCTCTTCCTAGCTACGTTAATTAGCTTCTTAGTAATATTCCTCACATAGTTCCTGTAATTGTTGTATTTTCTGCGTCCACTAATAAAGTCATGCAGGGAATTCACTGAAGAGAGGCATAAAAGCAATGTCACGTTACTTGATATATGTTCTAAGACCTCATCTATAGACTCAGCATACATTCTGGAATTACTGCTTAAGTCTAATCTTACTACTGCAACAGTCTTCCTATAACTCATACCCAATCACACCAAGTAGCTCGTTTGTTCTTAGCTCTTCGTATAATTCTTTAAGCAAGTCATTATAAAGCGCATCATCACTTTCTACACGACTCATTCTACTCTCCAGAACCCTAGTCCTCTCCTCACTAACTAAGCCCGCGTATCTCTCAGTTAAGTAATTGTATACCTCGATACCTAGTAACGAAGGTATTAGTTCCCCTCTCTTTTTAGAGTACGCGTACTTACGCTTAAGAATAGTCTCGATTATTTTAGCGTAGGTTGAAGGTCTGCCAATACCTCTCTCCTTCATAGTTCTTATCACGGATGCCTGAGTATGTAGTGGAACCTCATATACTGCCTTAATATCGTGTTTAAGACTAGAGCTTTCAGAACTGTAAAGACCTTCCTCAGGAATTTGATGAATTCTCAGACTCTTAAGGATTTTATCAAATCCTTCAGACACTACCTCAAACACTACTTCTTTGCTGACAGGCGGTAAATTAATGTGTCTCGAGTCCTTAGTAATCACTTCCACAGAGAACTCCGTAACTCTCTTCTTGACTACAGCCTTAGGCATCTGAGACGCGATAAACCTCCTAAATATCATGTCGTAAACTCTGAAATGCGTATTGTGAAGCTTTTTAGGAACTTCTATAATACCCTCGCTAATCAGCTCTCTAAGCATCTCCGCATCAACAGGTCTCGTAGGCCTTATACACTCATGAGCACCGCCAACACCCCACGTCCTCCCCTCAAAGAACTTAGTCCATGAATCACCGAGTTTCTCACTCAAATAATCTCTCGCAACTCTAATCCCAACGTCTGAAACCCGAACGCTATCAGTCCTGTGATAAGTTATTAAGCCAGACTCAAAAAGTTCTTGTAAGATCTTCATTACCTGAGATGCTGGAATTCTTAAAGTACTTGAGATATCTGAGAGTGCAGCATCAGTAGTATAGGGTGGAGGAGGACTCACCTGCTCCTCAACCACGCCGTAGCTTTTAACACTAACTCGAACATCCCTGACGTTATTAGGGGTAATTATGTCTCTCAAATCTATGGGGATCTTGACCGCGACTGTTAAGTCTCTGAAGTATAGTAATAGATATGTAGATAGAGACTCCCGATGTTTTCTATAGTTCTCTATAATCCACCCAAGAACAGGACTTTGAACTCTCCCAGCACTTAACCTCTTATAAGATTCCCTATACTTACTACAGAGATTTAGATACTTGCTGACTTGCCTTGACCTAACGTTGCTGTGTTTGTCGGCTGTTGAAGCAAGCCGTGGACAGAAGTAGTACTTCCAAAACTCGTTCTGCAGTCTACCAGAAAGCGAAAAACCTATCCACCTATCCTCAATTCTCCTGAGGAGCTGTGCCTTAACAAGCTTAAAGTTTATGTTGCGAGGGTTATTTAGAGCTTGAGTTACTGCCTTACGAGTTACTTCATGGAATTCAACCCTTTTTATGACCTTATTGAATGGAATTAAAACGTGATAGAGGTCATAAGCTATCTTCTCACCTTCAGTATCTGGGTCTGTACCTACTAGTATTTCATCAACTTCGTAAGCTACTTCCCTTAACGATTGGATAACGTCTGAGGAACTCAAAACCTCTCCCGAACCGCAGAGAGGGCACGAGGTGCTATTATTGAGTGATGCGAATTGATAGCCGCACTTTACACACCTCTTTATTGGAGCAAACACTGGAACGAAAGAAGACTTACCACTAACTCCTCTACGGTGTAAAACCCCATACACGTAATCAGCAGGCTCTACTCCATTAACATATTGGTCAGTAATCAGTTCGTATATGTGGCCGCCGCTAGCCGTAATCAGTAGAGTGTAGTTACCTAAGTTTACTTCATAAACTCTTAACCTCCCGTATTCTTTAATACTAGGTCTCCCGAACATCCTAGCTATAGTCTTGGCTTTGTTAGGCGACTCAACAATCATGAGAGCTGTCTTAATTTCTACTCTCTTTTTCAGATCTTCAATTAACTCGCCCCTACCTATAGCTAAGATCTCCTCACGTGTTCGGTTTATCTCATTAATTACTTGACTTAAGTTAATCTCTTCTAGATTCTTAAACTCAAACTCTCCAGTAATTAGCTTCAGTCTCCTCTCAAGAGCTCTCAAGAGTTTCTCGTTCCAAGTCACTATGATTGAGAGACCCTTACTCACACCGCCTAAATAAAGCCTAGAAGTCCTCCCACTAGCTTGAATATACGTCGGCGCGTCAGGTATCAACACGTATAGAGCTCCCCCCTCACTAACGACTACCACTTCCGGATGCTTAATCAGATTCTCTACAACGGCCTGGCTTTTCAGCAATTCATGAACTCTCTCGTAAACTTCTACGAAGAGTTTTTCACTCGCTGTCTGAGGGCTCCTCTCACCCATCAAGACCTCATTAATTACTTTGAGAAAGTAGTTGCCAGACCTCTTCAAAACCCTCCTTAACTTAACGAAAGCGTTTTCTAGGAACCGCTTATCGTTTAAGTCTGCGACCGCGTCTCTCAGTAGAGGCACAAGTCTCACCACATCAACAGCGCTCAATCTCTCAAGTCTTAAATTTATCTTGTGCCTAGGTACGTCAACGAATACGACATATCTTATTCTAGTCGGGAGATCGATACCCCTAACTAGTACACCGTAGTAAGTAGCCACACCAACTAAGACATCTATAGAACCCGAAATAAAATCTTCTAAAACTCTTATTTTCTTGCTATGCATAGCTTCAGCTGCTATTCCCTGCAACCTAAGATTAGAAGCTAAGTCTTCAGCGAACTCTATACCTAAATCTACGGGAACGTAAATCAGGCCTCCACTCCCTAAAGTCTTCACAAGCCTCACTACCTCCTCGACCGCTCCTTTTAAGTCTACTGTCTTGAGGTATGTATCTTCTATGTTTCTTATTAACTCAGGTCTAGCACCTATCTCAAACCCCATCAACTCTCTGAACAACCTGACTCTGAGACCTCTAGGATTTCCCGTAGCCGAAGCTATTACCAAGACCTTCTTCGCATTTCTTCGTTTTCTTACCTCAGATTTTAGTTTATTAAGTTCCTCAACTAACTCACTAGACCCGCTCTTCAGTCCTAATTCTCTCTTAAGTTTAATTATTTTCAGTCCTTTCTCTATATCAGAATCTGTAAAACCCATTAAGTTGAGCAAGTAGTTTATCGCTTTCGAGCCCCTTAAGACGGCGTCTACGTCATCTACAAAAACAAAAGTAAAGTCATGCTTGTTTATCTTATCGTAGTTTTTCATGAAATACCTTGAAGTAGTTATGAGTATGTCAAACCCCTTAGGGTCCTCCAGCCTCTTCTCTCTTTCTTCTTTCTCTCTCTTCTTAAGTCTTGAATGTATTGTTAAGATGCTCGCAGCGCCTCCAATCCTGTTAAGAAAATCTATTAATTTCTTCTCTGCCTGCATGACTAACGTAGTCGTAGGTACTATAAAGTATGATTTCATGCCCTTAAAAGAATAGTATAGCGCCACAACCAACCCTAAGGTAGTCTTGCCGATCCCTGTAGGAGCAATCATAGCGAAGGAGCTTCCCCTGCTAACTCTCCTTATCCACAACTTCTGAATACTCCACGGCTCACTACCGACACATCTCTTAAAAAACTCGCTAAGAGCTGCCTCATCTTTCAAAGCATCACTAAATTCTTTGAGGTTCTTTAAATTACCCAACCTACGTAATTCCCTAATAACATCACTCAAGTTGAGAGTATCCCCTTCAAATGAAGGGAGACAACTACTGCAGGGAACGCCCTTACCTAACCTACTATCACTTATTACGCCTCCACAGTTTGGACACGTACTGCCGTACAACACTAACTCAGCTTCAGTCAATTCCTTATTAACTGTCATCTTAAACCCAAGAATATAATTCGGGGAGAACTCTATTTATACCTAAGCCCTGATGTATTTAGCCATTACTTGACGAACCTTAGTTCTTGTCAGTGAAGAGAAGACTCATCACACTATCAGGAGAGCGTCGTAACATCATCTACTTAAAACCTTATTAGCTAACTATTAAATCTTTATAGTTGGTAGTGATGAGAAGAAACGCATGAGAGATGATTACAGCTGTCTCAGCTGAAAGCCACCTCAAGAAGTTTTAGGTCTTCTACTAACTCAGTTTTTAAATTATTGTGTATATTTAAGTAGGTGTTAGGTATTTGAGTTATAGTAAATCAGCTTTAGCCGGAGTTCTTGCTGGTTTGATGAGCGGCATATTAATAGGGATCATATACGTGTTTGCGTTATCACAGATTATGATAGAATTAGTTGACGAGATCTCTAGTTTGATGACTTCAATCTACGGAGTACCGTATGATTTAATACACGAGCAACTCTCCCAGATCATTTCAATCGCGAATTTCGTAGCTCCTATAATCTATCCAGTCCAGTACTCCCTGATAGGAGCGCTCTTCGGTCTTCTCCAGCAATACTTAATGACGAGGCTCAAGACAAGCTTACTAAAATCAATAATGTTAGCTGGAGTAGTATATGCCTTATTCTTAGGAGTAGTGCCGATACTGACTATTCAATTTATTCAAGACCCTCTACTCACGGCGATACTCAGAAAACTCGGTTTCTCGATCTACGTGTACTCAGTAATGCCTGCAGCTCTCTTCACACTATTCTTATACATTATACACTTTATTAGAGGTCCTTGGAGTAAAGTTTTAGAAGCTAAACCTAAAGAGTACTAGATACCAAGCTATCGGTGAGCAAGTTGCTACTAGATACAGTCTTCTTGATTCTAGTAGCGCTTCTTCCAGGACTCTCCACTTTAGCATACTTCATTAAAACCAAGAAAACGAATCTCGTGTTGTTGCTGCTTGGCGGTGGCGGGTGGCTAATAGCATTACTAGCGAGAACCCCCATACTGTACGCGCTCTCCAACACTATCGAGAGAACAGCGTACTTAGTGGTAGCTTCTTACTCTGCCGGGCTCTTCGAAGAATCTATGAGGTATTTAGTGCTGAAGACTCCCTTAAGTAAGAAGTCAACTGAAGATGCCGTGGCGCTAGGACTAAGCTGGGGCCTAACTGAAGCTTTATTCATTTACGTGTTGCCCATCACCATTTACACCCCAGTAGGTTACTCTCTACTTGAGCTACTACCTGGAGCCCTCGAAAGAAACATTGCCTTGTTAGGGCACATTGTTTTCTCCCTGATCGTGTTGAAGGCACTAAGTAAGATCATTTACTTACCTGCGTCAATGCTTGCTCACGGGTCACTCAACATAGTGGGTGTGGTCACGCTTGATTTAACTAAAAACGTATGGCTAACCGAGACCCTCCTAGGATTAAGTGTTCTCCTGCTATTCATCGCCACGCTCCACACATTGAGTAGAAACCCCAGCAACCAAGTATGGAGTACTTAAGTTATCTGAGACTTCATCATCGATTTCTCACACAATTAGATGACCAGCTATTCTCTCAACCAACGCGAGGGTTATACTAGGTGATTGTGGCAGACTATAAAGCTGTAAGGACTGCTAGAACACTCTACCAAACTTGGTGAAACTCACATATAGAAATTATAGTGGTGACAAAGACTATTATAAAGTATAAAAGTGTCCTGAACACTACCTAACTTGAAATAATCTCCAAACGCGTGAGACTCCACGAAGAAATAACGCTTAAAAGACGTGTTAAGCAAACCAGAAATCATAAATTACACTAAAGCCAAAACAAAAGGAAGGAACCTTTTAAATGACTTCTTAGACCCAACTATAATCATCATGATCAGATTTCCCACCTTATGTAGATGCCGGCATTACCTTCGTATTTTATTCTTCCTCTGGTAGCTCTATCTACTTCTCTCTCTTCCACTCCGACTAGTCTTACAAGTTCTTTAGTCGTCTCAATTATGGGCTTATATCTAGTAGTTCTCTCACGTTGGCTTAACTCCCTTGCTGACCTAACTAGCAGTCTAGGGTTACCCACGACTGCTAGAAAAACACTATGTCTGCTTAATTGAACGTTGAGAAGTTCAGGTTCTTGGAAATATACGGTCTGCATTTCAGTTCTTGATGTCTTATATTCTTTACCCATAACTGCAACGATAGCTTCATTTTCTCCCCCAAGCAACCTGTGTACGTTGATATAGTCAGGTCTTACAAGATTTTCCCGCTTGAAATATATTCCATACTTCTCGTTAATTAACATCTTAGCATAGAATGCCTGGTCTCTATATGCTGTTACCACTGTCGTTTTGAATCCATAGGAACTTAGAACGATTCCAAGTGCCCCCGCAATGTAAGTTCTGTAGGGCTCGGTGAGAATACCGTAATTTTCATCAAGCCACTCCTCTTGAGTTGGTTCTACTATTAACATGGGTCTTCCGGTGCTTAAGCACTCAAAGACAGCCTCACTTAGCTTGTTTAATACTTCATGCTCAAAGAGTTTGGGTGAGTTACCTATGTCTATTCCTAGCTGTTTTATTTTCTCGTTAAAAGAAAACTTAGCTCTAAGCTCTCCAGCATAGTATCCAGTACTTATTGGTTCTTCGGTGGGGCCAGGTAACCTGTACGTCGTATCAATGAGTTCGTACCATTCCCCTCTTAGATGTTCGCGCGCCGCTCTCATTAATTCAGTACTTTCTAAATTTTTGGTGTCTATCCCGCTTCTTTCTAAAAGACCTGCAACAAAGCTCTCAAGGATCAATCTTTCATTCCTTAGTCGAGTGAATTCTCTATAGTCTTCTGGAAGTACTATCGCCTGCATAGGATCTCCTACAACTATCATTGAACCTTCAAGGGATTCGTCCTTGCTGACCTTATCAATGATTTCTTTTCTTACCTCCATGAAGGCTTCATGGAACTTCATCCTGCTGGCTTCATCAATCATTATGTGAAACACCCCTCTGTCTTTTATTGAGGGTGTTTGGTAAGGAGTAGTCAGAATTATCTTGGTCTCACTACTTACCTTGTCTCTGAGCTTGCGGCAATCTCCCTCGTATCTAAACTGTGAACCATAAACCCTCATAAATTCTAGAATCTCCTTTTGAGTATATCCCTTCCTAAAGAGAACTCTCACCGCATATCGTAATCCTTGAGCTATTAATGCATTAGTTGGGGCTACGTATATTATTAACTCGTTCTGGTCAAGGTTGTCTAAGACTCTCTCGACGCTCGAAAACATAGAAAGGGTCTTCCTTGTTCCTGGAGGACCCTGAACTACAGCAATGTTATGGTTCTTTAGTTTACCAATCATGAAATTAATTACATAATTTATATCCTCTAACGGAGGTGGATTAAGGAAGTAACCACTTTCAAGCTCCTCATCTATAATACTACGGAGGTAGAAAATCATTATCTCACCTCTTACGGGCAAGTATCTCTCTTAGTATGAGTCCAAGGGAGGTATCTTCACCTAATTCACGTGATAACCTTTTTTTAGTTACTTTTAAAATTTTCAGTTCTTTCATTAATTCGTCCCTGTCTATCTCCTCTTTAATGTCCTTGACACCTAAGGACCTACACTTATCTAGACACCTGTGTATGGCATCTATTGATTCGAGATCCGCCCTAGTTAAATCAACATTAACCTCTGCCAGGAGATATTTCCCTATAAGATCATTGCGGATATAGTGAGCAAATACACACCTTTGCAACTCCAGTAGCCGACTGGGAAATCCTAGCTCATACTCTATGTCTTCACCTCTAATATTCACCGAGTCAACCCTGCCGAATATATTTGTGCTGAGAAGAGGACTCCATGAATCCATAAATGAAAGCATTACAGGTGCTCCCTCTCTAATGAGTCGAGGTAGAAAGCCGTATTTAGTCTTCTTTTCATATTCATGTACTTTCCTGCTTGCTATTATGATACCCCTGTCAACGTCTACATTTACGCTCTCTATAACGTCTAATCCGCCTCTAAACAACTCTTTACTGCCCCTTAGAACTAATATTTCTCTGCATATGCTTTTTCCATCGTACCTAGTGGAAAGATTAACCTTAGGAGAGACATCTAATTCAACTATTATTCCATTACCTTCTTGAAGTTTCTTCAAGACTTCTTCTACTTGTAATTTCTTTATAAATAGGTTATATCTGAAGAACTCGTGAAGGCCTCTGTAGACAGCAAGCATTTCCTCCCTTTTGCCTAGAGCCTCAAACCTAAGACCCCACAGAATGCGTTCGTAGTCTTCTTTCTTACCAAATTCACCAAAGTAAAACCTGCACGCATCATTATACTCACAGATCACTTTTCCTTTTTTATTAGCACAGGGCCACGTTTTCTGTTCTTTGGGGACTCCACGTTTCAAGATGTGAGGCGTGTATCTTAACACATTCACATCAATGCCTTTGTCTAGAAGAGTAACTCTAAGATCCTCTGGATCTTTTCCAGTCAGCTCCTTTTGGTTCGTTAAGAGGACAGTTAGATGATCGGCTTCAATAAGAATCCTTTGAATGAGGTTTTTCATTTCATCGTATCTCTTTCTGACTTTATTAGGAGGTGCTAGAGATGGGTGAGGGTATATCTCGCCTTGATAAGTTGGTCTTATAATCACTGGTAATATAGAAAAATCCCTTACAGACCCGTCATCGTCTAAGTGTCCTAAGATGACCCTCTCAAGCTCTTCAGGGGGGTAGCCCAGCCTTCTAGCCTCCAGGATGGCGTATGCCAGCACCTGCGCTATCTCGTAATTATAGGGGGTTCTAGAACCACCTGTCTTCCACTCTATGACTATTGCTTTACGATTCTTACAATCTTCAAGGATTAGATCTGGTATGCCTCTGAGACGAACTTCATAATCAATAAGTGTTTGTTCAACTATGGGGTTCAAGTTCTTCAATTCAACTCCTAATAGCTTTGTCCATGAAGGTAACTGATTAATTAAATATTCGAGAAGTTTTATAGCTTCCTTCAGTAGGTGGTCGCCTTGGTTTTTGATGAATTCTCTCTGACTTCCTAATTCTTCAATCGACTTCTTAACACTCTTCGGAATTGAGTGTCCTTCCTTAAAGTAAAGAAGAGAGGCTAAGGCTAGAACTCTATGAATGTCTGAGCCTTCCCCCATTATTCTGTCCTTAAACACATGCACGTGTTGTTTTTTGATAGCTCCTATCGCTTCTATAAGTCTTGCTTTAAAAGAGCAGAGAGCAGCTCCTATGGCAACGCTCGTCACAGTCGGTACGTGAGCCGTCTTAGATAGTATTTCCTCAAGCACTTTCAGGGCTTCTTTCAATCTTTCAGAGTCGTTTGGGGAGATATTCTTACTTAAATCCCCCTCAATATATTTTGCAAAAAGAGAACGCACCAAAGCTCGGAATCCCTAAATATATTTTTGAATTTTAATTTATAAGGGTTTTAATTGAAGGGGAAGACACTCTTTAACTATACGTGGGTATATGTGGGGGATGTTGGTGAGTAGTCATCTCGTTAATGTGTTTAGTTTGTTGGACGAAGTACTTAGTTCTTCTAGGAGGGTGGTAATAGCGTACTCGGGTGGCAAGGACTCTACTGCTGTGGCTCTTTTACTTCGTGAGTGGATTGAGTTGAGAGGTAGAAGTGACGTGAGTGTCTTGCTCCTGAACAGTGATACTTTAAGTGAGATACCTGAGATGAGGTTGTGGACTAAATCGTTCATGGAGGGATATGTAAGCAGGCTTAAGGCGCTCGGCGTTGGGGCCTCCTTCAGGATAGTCACTCCCAAGCCGTCAGAGACTTTTTACTGGAGGGTATTTGTCAGGGGATATCCGGCACCTACCTTCAGCTTCAGGTGGTGTGTTTACCTTCTCAAGAGGAAGCCGGCACTTGAGGTAGTCAGTGATCCTGACTCAATGGTTCTGATGGGGCACAGAGACGAGGAATCCTCTGCTAGAACTCAATCCCTGAATTCAAAAACTATGGGTAGTTTCTGCCCACTTAGCGCTGGGAGATGCTCATCCTACTACTTATCAAGGGAAGGAAGCGCAGTTAAGACATATCCAATTAGAGAGTGGAGAGAAACAGATGTATGGACATACTTGAAGTATCGGAGAGATTGTGGCGAGAAATACCTTAATGAGTTATTCAGGTTATATGGACTATATGGGACGGACAAAGTAGGACTGGTGAAGGCTAGGTACGGGTGCTGGCACTGCACGCTAGTTAAGCACCAGCTCGGTAACTTGGTACTGGGTGAGGGGAACCTCTACCTTGAAGCGTTCAGGTTAATGTACAGGTGGGTGAGCGACATGCCTGAGGCTAGAGTTAGGAAGAATACTGGCTACAGCAAGCTTGGATACCTCACAGCACCTGCCAGATCATTCCTGCTACATGCGCTCAAAACAGCTGAGGAACTTTCTCAAACGAGGCTCTACGGCCTAGACGAGTCAGTAATCCAGGAACATACGCTGAGGCAGATATTCTACGAACTACCTGAGGATGAGGCAGATAAGATAGTTACAGAGGAGGAAAGACTCAACAACGGAAATCGCCAACGAGTATACAGCATGAGAGACTTGCGAAACCTGAAGACATACAAGAAAGAAGTTAATGCCATGATCAAGCAAATAAAGAAGAAAGCAGAGAGCCAACCACTAATTAAGAAACACATAAGTGAGATACTCTCCTCTATTAACGGCTAATGGACGAGATTAAGTAAAATCTATAAACGTTTAATGTAGTATTTAATGAACTTTTTATGTGTTCATCCTACCATACATAACTAATTTTAAGATAATAATATGGTTATGGTTAATGGGAGGTCCCTTAAGGTGCTTGTGTCTGGAAGCGTGAGTATGCGGATGTAACCATACTGAAATAGGAAAAAGAAACCATTATGGAGAACTTGGCAATATATATGTCTTAAGTAAAGTATTATAGAGTTACGGTATTGTAGTACAACGAGCGCATGAGGAGAATACTGTGAAGTCTTCAATGACAAAACTGAAAAACTCCAGTAATCCATACCGTTAAGAAATAAATGACTAGGAAACAAGGTATCAAAAATGAAGAGCAATTAATAATTATTCTACCGAAAAACAATAGAGGATGAGAAGGCTCTCATCTGCTGGCTGGCTCAATAATATTTGGGGTCATTATTTATTATCGTGGGTAAGGAGGAGACAAGAGTGATGTATAAGTTGAAAACAACTAAGTAGAAGATGTTACCGGCTAGATGTAGGTAGGCTGGATAGTGGCATCCTCAAGAGACTTTCTAACACTTCTAACCGACTGAATCGCGCTGAGCCAAAGAGAGTTATAGAGTAGCTCTCGGGACCAATCCAGCTAATGTAGACCCCCGTAGGGCTCAGAAGAAACCTTATTAAATAAATCCTTGAACTCTAGCATAAACGAAAGTAAAGTGTGATTAAGAACAACCATATGAAATCCATAGGAGAACAGATGCGGCGTTTAAGCACCGTTCGAACAGTTTATGAGGTACTATTCCTGGTTACTCTAACCTTCCCCACATCTAAAATAGGGCTTTTAGGTGTAAGTCTTTGGGACTATATGTTCGTGAAACATAAAATATAGCCAGCACCAGCCCAACTAAAATGTTGAGGAGACTAAACACAAAAGAATCTTAGCAAATCTTGTTTTTAAGAAACAGCTAGAAACTCGTCATGTATTTATTCTTTAAAGACTTATTTGAAGAGTTCTGTTATAGTTTTATCGTAAGGTTGGGTAGCTATTCCTTTCTCAGTGACTATGCCGCTGACTAAGTGTGGCGGGGTTATGTCGAAAGCTGGATTCACCACGTCTACGTCTGGAACTGTTATGAGGAGTTTTCCCAGTATTTTGCGTACTTCGTCAGGGTTGCGCTCCTCAATCACTACGTCGTCTAATTTACTTACTAGGTCTATGGTTGAGGTTGGGGCGACTGCGTAGAAGGGTATGTCATGGTATCGTGCTAGTACGGCTATCGTGTAAGTGCCTATCTTATTTATTACGTGTCCGGTCTTGAGTATTCTGTCTGCGCCGACGAAAACTTTACTTACTAAGCCTCTACTCATTACGTAGCCGACCATGTTGTCGCTAATTAGAGTTACTGGGATTCCCTCTCTCTTGAGTTCCCATACCGTCAGGCGCGCTCCTTGAAGCATGGGCCTAGTCTCCGTAGCTATTACCTTGATTTTCTTGCCTGAATACCATGCGTGTCTCACAACACTTAACGCCGTCCCGTAACCTGCCGTCGCTAAAGCACCAGCATTGCAGTGAGTTAATATAGTGTCTCCGTCATAAACTAACTTGCTACCTACCTCACCTATAGTCTTATTAACTCTCACGTCTTCCTCATATATCTCTAGAGCTTCTCTCACTACACTCTCTCTTAGTTCGTTAACGCTGGAGTAGTCTCCTTGAATTACTTTCCTCATCCTATCCAGAGCCCAGAATAGATTGACAGCAGTAGGTCTAGTCTTAGAAAGCCTCTCAACAGCTTTCAGCAAAAATAGCTTGAATTCCGCAACACTATCTCCTCTATAGTTAGTCGCTGCTAAAGCAACTCCGAAAGCTGCCGCAACACCTATCGCAGGAGCTCCTCTAATCTCCATAGTCTCTATAGCTCTAGCTAATCTCTCGTAATCGTCTGACTCAACGTATTCTTCATCCCAGGGTATCTTTAGAGTGTTTAACCACCTGACCTTACCACTCAGCCACTCAATAGGCTTAATATGAGACACAGCTTAAACACCGAATATTAGACTAGTTAGGTCTTATAAAATGACTGCAATTTCTTTAAGCTATTATTAAGAACATTATAGTGGTGGCAGAAGTGAGTAACGTCTTACGTGTCGTAGGCACTAAAGATAACAAACTCTTAGTAGAAGGACCTCCAGAGGTTTTCGTGGAGGCTAGGGTAGGGATTAAAACATCTGAAGTCTCTACATACTTACTAGATCTGGTGGAGTTAGCTTACCTCACGTATCTTAAGGAATACAAGATAGTTGATGTGGACGGTGAGGACCTTAAGTTAGGCGACCTTTTCTCTAAGTACTCTAAGAGCAGATACGACTGGATAAAATTCACTACTTTTCTCGACCTCAGGAGCAGAGGTAGGGTAGCGCAACCAGGTTATGGTGAGAACGTACTTGTTTTCGAGATGAAAGGGCAGAGATACGCTGTCTATGTAGTAGAAGAAAACTCCCCACTAAACACTAAAGAACTGCTGAGCTGGATTGACAGCGCCTTACTCAAGAATCTTGAACCAATACTAGCTCTAGTTGACGCTAACGGAGACGTAACATACTATACTATGAGGAAGTACAGGCTAGAAGACCTGGTGTAAACTATGAAGATCCGTTTAGACCCCTTGAGAGGTATGAGAGATTTAGTAGCTCCAGAGTCTGAAGAACTCTACTATCTCAAGAAGAAATTTAGTGAGGTAGCTACCAGGTACGGCTATGAACCAATAATACTGCCCACACTAGAACTCTTTGACTTATTCTCTATTAAGTCAGGACCAGAAATCAAGAACAGCATGTACGTCTTCAGCGATAAGAGAGGACGGCAAGTGTGTTTAAGACCTGAATTCACGGCAGGAGTTGCTAGAGCTTACTTAAGACTTATGCGTGACAAACCTAAACCTATAAAGCTATACTACATTGGTCAAGCCTTCAGGTACGAAGAACCTCAAGCAGGCAGGTATAGAGAATTCTTTCAAGCAGGTGTTGAGTATCTAGGCGACCCCTCAATAAACGCTGACATAGAACTCTTACTCCTTATAAGAGATTACTACAAGATGGTGGGTCTAGACAACTATAAGGTCAAAATCGGCAATATAGGAATCTACAGACACTTGTTTAGCGTCTGGGGAATACCTGAAGAAACTCAAGACCTGATAATACACTACCTAGATAAGAAAGAAGTTGAAAAAGCATTAAGCTTAGTTAGAGAGTACAGTGCCTCAGGACAGACATTGATTGAAGAACTAATGAGTATATCTTCTTCAGAGCCAGAAGAAGTTAAAGAACAGGTGAGTAGGTTAAGACTAGATAGTAAGTCGCTAGAAGAACTTGAGAGAACTATAAAGATCCTCGAGCTCTCTAAGAAATTAGGCGTGGGTAACTCCTACGTAGATTTAGGTTTTGCCAGAGGGTTAGCATACTATACGGGCTTCATATTCGAGGTTACGGTACCTGACGTAACTTTCAGTATAGGTGGTGGGGGGCGCTACGATAAGCTGATCTCTCTATACGGTGGTGAAGACCTCCCAGCAACAGGTTTTGCTTTAGGACTTGACAGGATGCTCTTAGTGCTTGATAATAGGGGGTGGCAACTACCTGAAAAGAAAGTTAAAGTAGTTTTGATAGCGTTAGTAAACTACACAGTAGAAGTAGATCAAGTCGCTACTGCCTTCAGGAACGCGGGATGCGTAGTAGATGTCAGGGTAGTCACTAAAAAGAAGGTGGGTGAGGTATTAGGTGATGCTGTTGAGAGAGGTTACGAGTATGCAGTATTTCTAGGAGAGAAAGAAATAAGAGAAGGAACACTAACTATAAAGAACTTAAGAGAAAAGGCGCAGAAGACTGTAAAGACAGATAATTTGGAGGAGGTCTTGTATGAGCTCTTACGAGAGAGTAAGTGACGTGAGATTACAGAAGGGGATGAGAGTAAGTGATTTAATTAGAGTGTATAGAGAGATACACGGTTTTACTGCCTCAAGTCTCTACGAAGCTTCAGAGATACTTAAGGAAGGTATTAGAGAAGCAGATCTAAGATTCCTGTCTTTCACGGGAAACTTAGTAGCTACAGGACTTAGAGGAGTACTAGCTCAGTTAATAGATGAAGGCTTCTTCAACGTGATTATAACTACGTGCGGGACTTTAGACCACGACATAGCTAAGGCTTTAGGCGGCAACTATCTGAAAGGATTTTTTGAAGCTGATGACTCAGAACTAGAGAAAGCCGGTATCCACAGACTGGGGAACGTGTTCATACCTAGAAATTCTTACGGGCCACTCGTAGAGTCTTTCGTTCGTGAGCTAGTGTATAAGGCTTCCTCAATAAAAGAAGAGTGGGGAGTGAGAGAACTCCTCACACTAGCTGGAGAAGCCCTATCAAATGATCCTAATTCAATCATAGGAGTAGCTAAGAAACGCGGAGTGCCTATTTACGTTCCTGGAGTGGTTGACGGGGCTTTCGGCACACAATTATTTATCTTCTCTCAGTTTACTAGATTTAAGTTAAACTTGCTAAAAGATATGAAGGAATTGTCAGACCTAGTTTTTCAATCTAAGAAAAGTCTAGCTTTAATACTCGGCGGCGGGATAAGCAAACACCACACAATATGGTGGAATCAATTCAAGAACGGCCTAGATTACGCGGTCTACGTGACTACAGCCATAGAATGGGATGGTAGTCTCAGCGGCGCTAGAAGCAGAGAAGCAATAAGTTGGGGGAAAATAAAACCTAACGCGAAGCACGTCACGGTCTACGGTGAGGTATCGATACTGTTGCCGATACTCGCGGCCAGTATTTTAGAACACACTACTAGCAACGAATGACGTGTAAAGTATTCTCTAAAGTGAGATTCTCCTAGACGTATTCCTTTTAAGTTATTTTCATTATGAGTTTTTAGGTGGGAAAATGAGTGAAGTAGAGAGTATAGAAAAGTTTAGAGCGCTTTCACCCTCTGAATTCTTTTACCGGAATAGAGAGATAGCCGGGTTTAGTAACCCTGCTAGAGCTCTCTACCAAACAGTTAGAGAGCTGGTTGAGAACGCGTTAGATGCTACAGACACACACCACATACTGCCTGACATTAAAGTCATAATTAAGTCTGAAAGCAGTGAAGGCTTGAAAACCTCAACTACTAACGTAGAAGATACTGAGAGTTATGAGGGCATCCTTTTTAGTGTTCAGGTAGAGGATAACGGGATAGGATTACCTCCTCAGCATGTTCCTAGAGCTTTTGGTCAGCTACTATACAGCTCTAAATACGTTCTCAGACAATCTCGCGGTATGTTTGGTCTAGGAGCTAAGATGGCTATTCTCTACGGGCAGATAACTACTGGTAGACCTGCGGAAGTAATCACTTCACAAATACTGTCAAAAAAGATCTACTACTTTAAAGTCAGTATAGATATAGCGAGTAATACGCCAATCATACATGAATTCTCGATAATGGATAAGAATAGCGAGTGGCACGGAACTGCAGTCAAGATTTACTTGATAGGTGATTGGCAAAGATCTAAACAGAAAATATATGATTATCTTAAGAGGACCGCCATAATCGCGCCTTACGCGAATATATACTTTGAGGACCCTGAAGGGAATATAGTGATGTTTAAGAGGTCAACTGAAGAAATGCCTGTTCCGCCGCGTGAGGTCAAGCCACACCCTTACGGAGTAGATATTGAGTTACTTAAGAGGATGCTTGCTGATACAAGCACTAAGACTCTCCTAGAGTTTCTCGTGAAGGAGTTCCAGAACGTTGGTGAGTTGACGGCTCTTAAGATATTGGAGAGTGCTAGACTCAAGCCTGATCTCAAGCCATCCGAGCTGACGTTAAATGACGTAACGGAGTTGATGAGAAGTATCAAATCCTCTAAGATTAAGGCTCCTTCAGGTAAGCACTTGTCTTTCTTAGGTGAGAAGTTGATAGTGCTAGGGTTGAGAGAAACGCTAAAGCCCGAATATGCGGCAGCCATAACTAGGAAAGCTAATGTTTATGAGGGACACGCATTCATAGTTGAAGCAGGAATAGCTTACGGTGGCAAGATACCGTCGGTTGATAAGCCCTTACTGCTCAGATATGCTAATAAGATACCGCTCCTTTACGACGAGTCAGCTGACGTGATGCGTAAGGTAGTAGACACTATAGAGTGGAATAGGTATGGTGTTGTGTTGCCAGCTCAGCTAGCGGTATTAATCCATGTATGCAGTACTAAAGTTCCCTACAAAGGTGTTGGCAAAGAAGCTGTAGCTGACGTGCCTGAGGTAGAGAAAGAAATAGAGTTGGCTGTTAGGGAGGTAGCTAGAAAACTCAAGTCTTATCTTGTGCGGAAAGCTAGAGAGTACGAAGAAGCTGAGAAAGCAGTGACTATAGCAAAATATATACCTGATGTTGCGCGCTCGCTTCACGCACTCTCAGACAGTAAATTCAGGCAGGAAGACATAGAGAGAGAGTTGCTACAATTACTGAATAGGAAGCTAACTATGCTAAAAATCAAGTCACTTAAGGACATAGTGGTTGAGGTGAGTTAGTCATGAGCTCCAGTACCCACTTAACGTCTAAGGACTTAAGTGCTAGGAGTAAAGCGCTTGAAGTCCTTAGAAGCAAGTTTAATGAGGTTATTGAGGAAGTGATGAACGGCAGAACCCCTACTCTAGTCATAAGGAAGAGGACCTTAACTAACACGATATATGATGAAGTTAATGGACTCTTGAAATTAGGGGAAGGAGTTCTTAAGAGAAGTTTTCTCAACGTTAATGAATCGAAGAAATTCATGCAGACACTCTTAATGGCTAGCATAATTTACGAGTCTTTAAAGAATAACGAGTATCCCACTATAAGAGACCTCTACTATAGGGGCAAACACACTATCAAGTATCGCGATCTAGTCACTCGAAAGATAAAAGAAGAGAACACGTGGGACGAGCAGAAAGAGTCTGACTCTGTGATACGTGATCTAGAAGTATTCATTGATATGCTTAGGGAAGACATGCTGATACTAAGTAAAGAGAAAGGCAAAGTAGTAGGTAACATGAGAATCCGGTCAGGTGATGACGTAATAGATTTGAGTAAGATGGGTCATGGAGCTTACTCGATAGAGCCGACTCCAGACTTAATAGAATTTCTCGACTATGATGTTGAGTACGTACTAGTTATCGAGAAAGACGCTGTCTTTCAGCAATTACATAGGATAGGATACTGGAAAACAAACAAAGCTTTACTTGTTACTAGCGCAGGACAACCTGATAGAGCAACTAGAAGATTCGTGAAGAGATTAAATGAAGAGCTGAAGCTCCCAGTATACATACTAACCGATAGTATTCCAGCTGATGAGGTAGTTATAGTAAGAGATTTAGTAGGTGGCGAGGTAAAGATAGGTTCTGTAGAGGAGTTAACTAAGGACTACTTCTCTAGCAACTTAGAAAGAGAGAGGACAGAAGCTCCGTTAGAAGTGCTTTCGTGGAATCCCGTAACAGGAAAGATCAACTGGTCACCTATCGGCTACATATACAGACACAAGATAAAAGAACCAATATTAAAAATAGTAACTAGTGGTCGTGGGGTAATTAGAGTCACTAAAGCTCACTCTATTTTCGTGTTTAGAGACTGGAAAATAGAGGCTATTCCGGCTAAAGACATAAGGCCAGGCGATTACATAGTTGCCGCCAAGCACTTACCCCTGCCTGTCAGAGAAGATAAGCCGCTCATACTCTTAGCAGAGCTGTTAAAGAAGGCTACACAGAAGAACTCTATAAAACTACACAAAGCTTTCAAGCTAATCATAGACGGACGTGAAATCGCGTTGAGAGAAGCTTCTGACGAGGAGTTACGTAAAGCAGAATTTCTCAAGCTCCCTAAGTTGGGATTTGTCCCTAACAAGATTGAGTTAGACGAGGATCTAGCGTGGGTTATGGGTGTTTGCACAGCCGAAACCAATAAGCATCTCACCTTCCGTTTCAGTAGTAGAGAATCTGAGAAAGCCGAGAAAATTAGCGAAGTGTTGAAGAAGAAATTCGGTATTCAGGCAAAAACAGACGTTAATACATTAAAGAAGCGCGTGGAGCTGGCAGTTAACTCTAGAATACTACGTGCAGTTTTCGAAGAGTTAGGATTGTTGGGAACTACTAAAGAGAAGCATGTTCCAAACATTATAATTAACTCACCAAGAAACATAATCTTAGCTTATCTGAAGGGCCTCATAGATGGTGGCGGGTACATAGATGAACACGGTGATATAGTCTACTCGACTGAGAACCCTGTATTGGCGCGTCAAGTATTCCTACTGCTTCAGTTCCTCGGCGTTACTCCGACGCTAACGCAAGATAAGACGAACTACGTTATAACTATTAATAGAGACTCGTGCTGGGCACTGCCTGATGTACGTAAGTACTTGTTTGGTGTAGAGTTGTCTACTCATGAGTCACTTAATAAACAAGTCTATAAACTGCCCGTGAGTAAGACACTTAAGAAATTAACGGAGTTGCTTGATGGAGGATTAGCTACCTACTCGTACGAAAGTAGCTACACGCAAGAAGTAAAGGCCGCTAAACTCTTTAATAAGAACTTGACGGCAATACCTGAAGACCATCAAGCTCTTCAAGAAAGTGATGCAGTGCTAGTGAGGGTAGAGTCGGTTGAAGAAGAAATGTATGAGGGTTACGTTTACGATTTTGCAGTGCCTGGAGATAACTCGTTTGTAGGGGGGTTTGGTATTGTGTATCATAATAGTGACCCCTACGGATTCTACATATATAGCGTCTTCAGGGTTGGGTCAATAACTCTATCATATGAGAGCGAACGCCTAGCTACTCCTAAAGCCAGGTTCTTAGGAGTTATGATGTCCGATGTTTACGGGTCACCCAAGCTAGGTAAGAAACCATACCTATCAGAGAGTGAGAGAAAGAACTACATAATTAAAGCTAAAGAGATGGATATTAAGAGAGCTAAAGAACTCATGAATTACAAGTGGTTCCAAACACCGCGCTGGAAAGTAGAGATCGACATATTCTTAGAGAAACTATCAAAACTCGAGATTGAAGCATTAACTAGTAAAGGATTGAAATTCCTAGCTGACACGTATATACCTAATAAAATCGAAGTCGGTGACTGGCTTGCTTAATCTTTCAAAAGAAAGAATCTTAGAAATTCTTAAGTCGTTAAATACTAGAATAGACCAGACAATGCTTAAGTACGATAAAGGACTTAAAGACTACATAGACTTCGCCGAGAAATCCGACAAGTTCTCTTTTAGGTCGATAGTAGTACCCTCAGTCTTAGTTAAAGAGATAGCCTCTATAGTGAAGACTCCTGTAGCAGGTGTTGTGGGCTTCCCTCACGGCTATCACCCAGTAGAAGCTAAAATTAGGGAGATAGAACATGTTGGGAGAAGTGGTGGGAAGGAAGTAGATGTAGTAATTGACTTGATTCAAATTAAGTCGGGCAATTACGTTGGAGTCAATAATGAAGTAGAGAAGCTTGTTAAGAGTGCTAGGGAGATTGGGCTGGGTATCAAGGTAATAGTAGAAACGAGTATCTTATCTGATGACGAGCTAGCAAAAATATGTAAGATACTCTTAGTCCACAAACCAGACTTTATAAAAACTAACACGGGTTTTGGACCTAGAGGAGTTAGCGTGAGAGACGTAATGTTGATAAAGAGAATTGTCGGTGACGAGCTCAAGATTAAAGCATCTGGAGGAGTGAGAAACTCTATTGAGGCACTCAACTTAGTTTTATTTGGTGCTGATGTTATCGGGACTAGTGCTGGGATAGAAATTATTAAAGATAGGGACGAGATCTTAGCTTCTCTACAATGAGGGCTTACACGTACGTGCTAGCGACGTAGCGCGTCAAATCAGTTAAAGTAGCTATTCCTTGTAAGGCTCTTTCAGGATCTACTAGCAGAACCGCTCTTATTCTCTTATCAAGCATTAAGGCTGCGGCAGTCCCGAGAGCATCTTCTGTCGCGAGAACAGGCACTACAGGCCTCATGCAGTCCCTCACAGTTATGTTTTTTAGTGAGCTCTTAGAGCCTGAGTCGCTAACGAACTCCATTAAATCAACTAACGTGTCAACTATCTCATCTAGTGTCACAATACCTACTAACTTACCCTCACTGTTTAGGACGGGCAAGGATGAGAACCCTTCTTCAATCATTAATTTTCTGGCTGTAAGTATTGAGTCAGTGTCTCTTATAGTTACTACATTGCGTGTCATGATTTGAGAGAGTGGAGTAGGAGACTTAATTAATGCTTTGGCGATGTCCCACTTAGTTAGTAACGCGATGACGATGTCTTCGTCTTTTACTGGAAGACTACTTATGTTTTTGTCAATCATTATTCTAGCAGCCTTAGATAGGGGCATGTCTCTCTTTACAGTTATTAAAGGATAACTCATTACTGAAGAGACGTGGAGTACTGACACAGGGTATCTCTTAGTCTTACTCATAGCGACTTTAGTTATTATGTCTTTCTTAGTCACTATACCTTCAGGGACTTCATCACGGTAAATGACTGCTCTGTCAGTACTTTTCTTGCGCATTTCTTTAACTAAGCTTATCAGAGATTCGTTCTTGCTTACTTTAAGGAAGTCTTTAGAAGCGACCTCACTAACTAGAATGAGAGAATCCATGTTTACACCTGCCGTAAAGCGTTTAGTATGTCTTGCTTGCTCAATAAACCCACTAAGTTGCCCTCATCATCAACTACCGGTAAAGTACCTATCCTGTTTTTAGTCATTACGTCAGCAGCTATTGCCAGGTCTTCCGTAGGCTTAACCGTGATAGGGTTAGGAGTCATCACGTCACCAGCTATAGGGAGTGAGTATATGCGCACAACGCTCTCAAACCCCCGGCCACTAATGCCTCGTTTCTTGACGAACTTAACTCTACTAACGCTTAGTAGCCCCTCAATATTTAAGAACATCACATCAGACTTAGTTATTACACCAATAGGCTTCCCCTTATCTACCACAACTACTTTGCCGACACCGCTCTCACTCATTAAATCTATGACGTAGAATATGGAGTGAGATAATGAGGCTGTCGGCGGATTTCTATTCATGAAATCTCCTACTTTATATATCCCATGATATTTTTCAGCGTATGCCCTCACGAGATCAGCCTTAGTTACTATGCCTATTAGCTTCTGGTCCTTATCTAGAACTAAGAGAGAGCCTATGTTTCTTTTAACCATGATCTGCGCTACTGCCTTAATAGTCCTATTATCTCTAACTGCTAAGACAGGCGTCGTAGCGATTTCATAAGCAAATAACATTTCAAGAGGTTTTATGTATTTCTTGCGGTTGTAAAGAATCCTCACAAAGTCGCTTTTACTTATTATTCCGTATATGGTCTCTCCATCTTCTTCCGTTATGACTACTTTACCTATCTTATGTCTAATCATCAGGTTCCTAATGTGAGCTAGATTATCATTCTTTTTAGCCGTTATTACTGGAGTACTCATATACGACGTTACTCTAGGAGGCACCTAACTCACCACCAACCCATAAATAACATCTCTTTCAGTTATTATACCTACTACAACACCCCCTTCTACTACTAGGAGTGATGAGGTGGCTGTTCTCGATATTATAGAAGCAACCTCACCTAAGTCTGTATAAGGGCTCACTACATCAACACTCGTACTCATCACGTCAGAAACTCTTAAGGACTTAAATTCTCTTAATAAGCCGTACCTAAGTATCTCGTAGATTTTGTGCGTACCTATTAAGTCTATAATGTCTTTCCAAGTCAACATACCCTTAAGCTTGTCGTCGTCTATGACAGGCAATCTCCTAACCCCTAATGATACCATCATCCACATAGCCTCCTCTAAGGACGTGCTAGAATTAGTTGAGAGAACTTCTCTGGTCATGACCTTATGAACTGGTATTCCTACATACTTGACGGAGAGGTACTTCATTATCTCAAGCTCTGTCAGTACTCCTACGTAGGAACCGTCTTCTTTAGTTACGGGTACTGCACCCAGTCCGTAGTTAACCATCAACTCGAGCACTTTATAGAGAGGTGTGTTAACATCAACGTAAACCGGCTTCTCGTTCATTATCCTCCCCACACTCAAGTTAAGGACCTCATGTATTGTTTCAAAACCCGAGACGCTCACCAAGCCGTGTTTAGACCCGCCCCCGAGATAGTCTATCATATCCATAGCCGTGACAACGCCGACTACGTTCCCCTTACCTGAGATAACAGCTATTAAGCGCGTGTTGTGAGAGCTCATCAGCTCGCAAGCCCTGAGAACTGTGGCTAGCGTGTTGATTGGTGGCACATCTCTCCTCATCAAAGGACTTAACTCAGGCTCTCTAGAGAATAGCCTGTCTTTGAAGTTTGGCCTACCATCACTTCTTAACCACCTGTTCTTCTCACGTAACCTGCGAGGCGTGTACGCTTTAATCAGGTTTATCACCTCCTAAATAACACTTACATAAGTCACTCCTATCTACTATGCCTACTAGAGAATTAGAGTCGTTAACTATAGGTATTCTGCCGAAGTCATTTCTAACCATTAAGTTGAGAGCGTCACGAACCCTGTTATATGGCTTTAGGGTTATTGCGGGGGTAGTCATAGCTTCCTTAACGCGAGGACCTAGTCTAGGCCCTGACTCAGACTCTAGCTCTATCCTAGTATAGCCCTTCCTAAGTAAGTCGTGCTGTGTTATTATACCAACCACTACTAAGTCTTTCTCTCTAACTACTGGGAAGCCAGCATACTTAAAAGTTATCATTTTTCTCCAGACTCTGCTAACGTAGTCTTCTGGGACGACATACTCAACTTTGGTAGTCATGATTTCGGAAATCTGCTTTTCATGTACTTTAATGTCCCTCACCAGCATCGCGCGTAAGAAGGAATCAATCGATAAAACCCCTAAATACTTCCCAGTATTCTCATTGATTACGGGCACGTACCACTCGTCGAACTCGAGCATAATCTTAAAAGCTTTAAGCGCGTCTTCCCCGGTCTTAAAGACGAGAAGAGGGTTCTCCATAACTTGCGAGACCGCTATATCAGACTTAGTAGAAGATATGCTTAGTACATGCTCCCTACGCAGAATGCCTTCAAGAAAGTCACCCTCCTTAACTACTGGGAGTAGCCTGAGGCTTAAGTCACGCATAATTGCTCTAGCTCGCGTGAGCGGAGTCTCAGAAGATATTTTAGGATAATTAAATTGAGCAAATGATCTAACTTTCAAACTCACACCAAGTAAGTATATGTATCACAGAGTAATATATCTTCATACTGAAAATTCTTAATACTTTGTTAATGCATTAAACAAAACATATCAACTCGGCCTTTAATTTACCACAATTTTTTCAGTGATAGTTGAGGAGCCCGGTATATACCTAGTTATATCGTCTACTCTGAGGTCTCTCACTAAGTATTTGGTTCCCCGTAATAACTCAATAAATTCTTTTGCTATGATTTCTGGCTTGGTCTCGCCAGGCTCTAAAGTTATTAATGCTTGACATCTACTCTTTAAGAGTTCGGGAGGTCCAGAAACTAGTTCGTAATACTTGTCGTCACGGATTTGGATACCTAATGAGATTTTCAGCTTGACGTTTTTGATGTAGTTTTTCTTGCCGTATATCATGAAAGAGCCTTTAGGTAAGTACTGACCTGCTGGCGCGGCTGTACTTACTTGCGAACCATATACCCAGAAAACATCTATTGTCTGTAACTTCTCTCTCCAAGCTTTGCTGTAGGAAGCTGCTAAAACGGCTACGTCACTTAAGTCTTCCTCAGGCACTTCACGACCTTCAGTAAACACTAGAAATACTGGAGCTCCGTGCAAGTCTGCGTGCATGAATATGTCTTTATCTTTCATGAATTTCCGAACAATTTTCTCGTTTTGCCCTGCGTCTCTCCCGCCTATAGCGAGGAAGCCGTTTCTCGTAACTACCCAGTGATACGCGTGATACCACTGGAAAGATCTCGACACAGGAATTCTCTCTGACTTCTTTTTAATTATAGAGTCTATCACGCGCAATCTTTCTTCGAGACTCTTAAGAACTTCCTCAGTCCTTCTGATCTTGTCTTCTAAATTCCTCAACTTCTTTACTAAATCGAAATATTGTGACTTGAAATCTTTGAGTATACTAAAAACAAGTGTCTTTTCATGAAGGACTACTTCGTAAGTCCCGGAGGCTTTATCATATCTCGTGACGCCACATGAGGTTACTGATTCCCACCCACTCTTCTTGACCTTACTCAACACACAAGCCCAAATACTCTCTAGGAAATCATAGTTTTCCTGAATCAACTTAATAAACTCAGCCAGATCTTCCCGAGTTTTAAGCATCTTATCATAATCTTCTCTGACCTTACTCAACATGACGCTAGTCTTGTCTCTCTCTTCAATTTCTTCAACAGACTCAGCAACCCCACTCTTGAGAGATTGAAAGAACTCGTCTACAGCCTCGTTAAAAAACCTGAAAGAAGTTGTTTTACATGAGCTCTCAAGTCTCCTAGGCTGGAACGGGTGAAACGAAACATAATGGTCGTCACACACGACTATAACGGGCTCAGGCTTCCCCACGACTTTCTCTATGAAAGCTTTGATTAAGTCGTGGACACTCGTTAATTCTTCATCGCTTAACATAGAAGGGGGAGTCTTCCTAAGCGATTCGTCTAGAACTTCGTTAATGATTTCCGGAGGTACTCCAAAGACCTTGACCAGAGCCCTTCCTACTTCTCTCTCCACACGTAATAATCTAAGAAACTCTTCTCTACTAACTCTTCTTATATCTGGGAAAACTGGGGGGAAAACGTAGGGGACTCCCGGCCTGACGCTCCTGTCTTTAGTATCAAGATCTTTAGTACTAACTAGAACTCTACCTTCGGAATTGACTACAGCTATTATGCCACGTGGTAGTAACTCAGCTATTAATTTCAGACTCTCACGCCCTCTAACCTCGAATATTATTATCCTCTCAAACATGTGTTGAGCAATACCTGAAATAATTCCCTCTCTTAAGTAACGCCTGAAAAGCGGTACCCTACCAGCTGATTCGCCTACGCCAGGATGCGTAGTTAGAGATACTCTAGCACCCCCCTCAATAATGAGGTGTGCATGTTTCCCTTCACTGAGAACTAACTTAAGAAGTAAGGAATTATCACCTACTCGAAAAACATTATCTATTCTAGAATTAACTATCAACTCACTTAACTCCTTAACTATTACTGCGACATCAAGAGAACTTAAGGACTTCTTAACCTTCACGTGTTCTGAGCTCATTCTCAAAACACCTTAACTATTCTAAAGCAATTAGTCATGACTTAATAACGCATAAGACCTCTCTCTGACTTAATGAGGTAGTAGACTCGCACAATTCAAAGTCGTGCTCCAAAACTGCGCGAAAGTCAGAACACAATACAGTATAACAGAGTAAGCCGTTATTTCTTAGTAAGTTCTTAAAGTCGAGAATTACTTCTTTCAGGGGATCTCTACAAGTTAATACAGTAATAGAGAGAACAGTATCCGCTACCCCACCTCTAAAGGGAAGCCTGAAAATATCTCCCGCTACCACGTCCCCCAGTAGCCCCGCACGGTTTATCCGCTTCCTGCTCATAAAACACATTGAGGGACTTAAGTCTAGGCCTACATAGTAAGAAAATGCAGTGCTGGAAACCCCACTACACAAGAACTTGATCAAGCTACTCGTGCCGCAACCTAAGTCGAGAATTACTTGATTTTTACGCGTTAAGTGACTTCTCAGTGATAGTTCTTTAAAGACTCGAATATATTTGCGGGACTGTTCCTCCCCGTAAAGCTCCTCATACCCATTGCTAAGTTCCTCATACCAGTTTAATACGTCAAGGCCATCCTCGCGAGTTTCTACAAGTGATTCTCTCACTAGCTAATTCCCTCTCTTAAGACTTAAAACACACTCCTCTCCTGGTTAGTCGCGATGACTCTCTCACGTAGTCTTTAGGTAGTATCTCCACAGGTCTCTATATTTA
The DNA here is from genome assembly GCA_038843015.1 of Zestosphaera sp. Classification (NCBI taxonomy): domain Archaea; kingdom Thermoproteati; phylum Thermoproteota; class Thermoprotei; order Desulfurococcales; family Desulfurococcaceae; genus Zestosphaera; species Zestosphaera sp. The sequence goes on from JAWBSH010000001.1 coordinate 208,650, forward strand.
GATACCTTAGAGTCGTTCCTTAACATCGCGAGTTGCTGACTACTCAGCTTAAGTGAGACTAAGTATGTTCTCTCACCTTCTCGAGACATGGTGGCTCTTATCCCCTCCCTAATACTAACTAACCCTATCTCACCCAACTTGCTAACAGCTCTCTTAACTTCGTCTTCTGAGGCCGGTGCCCCACCTAAAGCTTCAACAAACACTCTATACTCGCTCATCAACTCACTCAACCACAAAGAGCCCATACAAACGTAGAGAACTCTGAGGACGTCAGCCATTACACTTTCAAGACCCTCAGTAGCTTTAAGTAGTTCCTCCATTAGCTACCACCACAAAATCGAGCCGAAACCGTGAGCAACTACTACCCCCTCCTCACGCCCAAAATAACTTATACTTCCGAATTAATATTCTTGAGTAACGAGATTATAGAAGTCTGGGAACTTGTTTCAGGAAGCCTTACTAACTATGTATAAAGACCTAAACTTATCTACTACTCTTATCTCTCCTCTCATACTCAACTCTCTTATGAGTTTTCTAGCGAGTGTCATCTTAATGCTTAATGCGGTAGCTAGCTGATGTGTAGTTACTACGTCAGAAGATTTTATTGTAGATAGTGCTCTACTTAAAAGAGATTCGTCGATCTCAGCAAGTCCGGCAGACGAAGATTTCTCCTTTTTCTCAGGCTTCTTAACTTCTTTAACCTCTTCTCTTTTCTGAGCTTTCTCGGCAGCAGATATAGTCTTCTTCTTTTTACCTCCGCCCAAACTACTCCCCCACTGTCTTTATGTCTAGACTAAATAAAAACTTAGCTCGATGAGAACAAGCACTTTCAGAGCGTGACTGTCAAGAGCTACATTCAGGGGGCGCTAGGGTGAAGTTTTAATAAATAGATTACGTTAACTGAATTAGTGTGGGGGTGTTGCTTGGATAAGAATGCTGTGTGGTCTAAGTTAGTTTTAGAGATTTCTGGCTGTAGGAAGTGTAGACTAGCGGAGAGCAGGACTAAGACTGTTCCTGGAGAGGGCTCTCTAAATGCTAGAGTAATGTTTGTAGGTGAAGCTCCCGGAAGAAATGAAGATGAAGCAGGAAGACCATTTGTTGGTGCTGCGGGGAAGCTCCTTAATGAGCTCTTACAGAGCAATAATTTGAGGAGAGAAGAAGTTTTCATAACTAACGTCGTAAAATGCAGGCCCCCCGAGAATAGAGACCCCCTAGAAGACGAGATACTTAGCTGCTCACATTTCACGAACTCAATAATTCAGCTGATTCAACCGAGTATCATAGTCACTCTAGGCAATCACGCGGGCAGGTACGTCATCGAGACCTTGGGCGGGACTAAGTGGTATGGGGTCTCTAAGATGAGGGGTAACGTATATAAAGCCACCCTATTCGGGAGAGAGACTCTAGTTATACCGACGTACCACCCGGCAGCAGCTCTCTACAACCCTGCCCCTAGGAAAGCTCTTGAAGAAGATTTTAAGCTAGTAGCCGCAAAGTACAGGGAGTTAACGCAGGGTGAGACAAGAATTAAAGAACGTAGAAAAACTCTCTTAGACTTCATAAGGTGATTTTGTTGGGCGAGACTTCTAAACTCAATAATGAGGAACTAAAGAATTACGTGAGGAAGAAGATAGAGGAGTTAAGAAGTGAGCTCCAGTATCTCGAGGAGTTACTGAAGATTCTTGAAGGAGAAAGAAGTGTTGAGGCGTCAGTACTTCAGGCAACTAGGGTTGACGTGATAGCGGTGGGTGACAGCGTCGTAGCTAACGTTATAGTTTCTCAGGAAGGTCTTAGAGTAATACTTACGGAGGCTCTGCCAGCTAATCACCCACTCATAACGTCATTCCTCACAAGGATTCTTGAAGAGCAACGAGAGAGGGGGGTTGTTGAAACCTACAAAATAAATGAGAAGAGAGGTTATGTCTATGATATAGAAATTAAGGGCAAGATAAATAACTTAGTGTACAGGGAAATTGAAGCAGCAATCTCTTACGTGTGGTCTAGCCTTCGAGAGAAGAGCACTACATAACTCTTGCGTGCTCAGCGTAACACTGATAAGGCATCAATACCTTCTTGCCGGGTTCTCATCATCAGTTAGTAAGTATGTATTGAGGTTATTAAGTATGAAAGTATCTACCAGCACCAGTAAGTGATTTATTTAAGCTTAGTAAAGTATTGTGATTTGGGTGTGAAGTAACGGAGTTTAGGTTAGTTGTTGAAGCTCTAGACAAAATAGAGAAAACCTCATCTAGGAACATGAAGACCACCTTACTTGCTAATCTGCTTAGGTCTACTCCTAAAGAAGTCATAGATAAAGTCGTCTACTTCATACTAGGCAGGATATGGCCTGAGTGGATGGGGATGCCAGAGATAGGAGTCGATGAAGAGTTGCTAGTCAAGATCATATCTAAAGCAACAGGAGTCAGAGAAGCAGTGATTGACCAGAAGCTCAGAGAGCGAGGAGACCCTGGACTAGTGATTGAAGATATAAAGAGGGGCGAGAAAACAACAACGCGAGATTTAACTAAATTCATGGGTAGGGGCGTGGGTTCAGACACTTTAAGCGTGGAGAGAGTATATGATGTTTTCTCTAAGGTAGCTCTAGCTACTGGTGAGGGTAGCAGGGCACTCAAAATAAACCTGCTGGTTGGCTTGTTTAAAGAAGCCTCACCGCTTGAAGCCAGATATATAGCAAGATTCGTGACGGGCGACATGAGAACAGGGATTCAAGACATGACAGTCATTGATGCATTAGCTATAGTATTCGGTGGTGACGAAAGGTATGAGAAGATGATAGAGAAAGCATACTATGTTAGGGCAGGTGATTTAGGACTGATAGCTAAGATGCTGGCCGAGCATGGGATAAAAGCCGTGGAAGATATTAAACCTGAGGTAGGGATCCCCATAAAACCCATGCTAGCTAACAGGGAGAACGACCCTAAAGAAATACTAAGGCAAGTTGGCGGCAAGGCCATAGTAGAGTATAAGTATGATGGTGAGAGAGGACAGATACACAAGAAAGGAGAAGTAATTAAAATATTCTCAAGAAACCTAGAAAACATTACGCACCAATACCCAGACGTAGTAGAACTAGCTAAGTCAAACATACTCAGTAGTGAGGCAATAGTTGAGGGGGAGATTGTCGCGGTAGACCCGGAGACAGGGTTCCTCATGCCATTCCAAGAATTAATGCATAGGAAAAGAAAACACGAAATTCATGAAGCTGTTAAGGGAATTCCAGTAAGTGTTTTCTTGTTTGATGTTATGTATAATGAAGGTGAAGACCTCCTAGATAAGCCACTACCCTACAGAAGAGAAGTCTTAAAGAAAATAATTAAAGAAACAGATAACTTCAGGATAGCCCACAGTATAGTTACTGAAGACCCCCAAGAACTTGAGGACTTCTTCCTTAAAGCTATTGAAGACGGTGCCGAGGGAGTCATGGTTAAAGCAACACACAGCAACTCGATATATCAGGCTGGCGCTAGAGGGTGGTTATGGGTAAAGTATAAGCGTGACTACAAGAGTGAAATGATTGACACAGTAGATTTAGTAGTTATAGGAGCTTTTGCTGGAAGAGGTAAGAGGAGCGGCAGGTTTGGAGCGTTACTCATGGGCGCCTACGATGAAGATACAGACACCTTTAAGAGTGTCTGCAAAGTCGGCACCGGATTCACAGATAAAGACCTTGAAGAAATGACTGAGATGCTGAAACCCTACGTAGTCAACTATAAGCCCTCTAACGTAGACTCAGAGATGACCCCGGATGTGTGGATACTACCTCATTACGTAGCTGAGATAATAGGAGCTGAACTCACGCTGTCCCCGGCACACACGTGTTGTAAAGACTTAATAAAGAAAGGAGCTGGGATCTCAATAAGATTCCCCAGATTTATTAGGTGGCGCTCAGACAAGACACCAAGAGAAGCCACGACTACTAAAGAAATACTAGAGATGTATAAGAAGCAATTAAAGAAAATAGAAGAGACAAAAATTTAACACTACTCATCACCTATAAATCTTGGAATGAAGAATGTGGCGGACTCTGAAAGGTGAGGACTTAGGAGCCCTCTGACCACCTACACAACCTGCTTACTAGAAGATGTCTCGCGCAGTTGTTTCAGGTTTCATGAAGGTTTATAGAGTTTAGTATGCACGCATTCGCCACGGGTACACCGGAATATGGGAGTTCCTCACGGCAGTGAGCCCGGTGAGAGGATTGTAGGTTAGGGTCGCCCCAAACAGGTGGAGACCGATAATAAGGTCTCCGATGAGGGGGGCCGAGGTCTGTGAAGCCAGGGGTTGACAACAAACAACATCAACCAACATGAAACCCAGAGCCCTTCAAATAACTACATAAAGTTAACTCAAACAAATTAAAATCCTTATTAAGACTTACCTAGATCAAGTAATTATAGAGGGGGCTAGAATGTCTTCAAAGGTCCGGATGTTGTTAGGGACTGGCGTAGTACTGGGTTACAGATTCAGTAATAGAGAACAGAACCCTAATCAAGTATTCATAAAGATTCTTTCAACGATACTTAAGAGCCCACATAATTTAGTGGGTGCTAAGGTGTTAGTGAAAGACAGACATGGAAATGTGTATCATGGTAGGGTAATCAGGGTTCACGGGAGCGGAAAGAACAAGGTAGTTATAGCTAGGTTTAACAACAACTTACCCGGACAAGTAATAGGTTCTAGTGTAGATATATTCAGACTTAGAAGCTCTTGAGGAGAAGTTAGTTTAAATGCTTTGTAAGATATAATGCGTATGTGGCTGTCATGAGATTCGTTGCGGACACTATGTTAGGGAACCTAGCTCGTTGGCTGAGGATACTCGGTTATGATACTCTCTACTCTAGCTCTTTCGAGGACTGGAGACTCCTGCGTATCGCGGAAGAAGAAGAGAGAATCCTTCTCACTAGAGACGAATCACTTTTCAGGAGAGCTAAAACAAGAGGCTTAAGCGCTGTTCTAATTACGTCTGACGATATTGCTGAGATGCTCGCGTATGTAGCTACTAAGACCGGCATAGAACTTTCTTTTAATCCTTCAAGGACTAGATGTCCTGAGTGTAACACGTTGTTAATGAAGATAAGTAGGGCTGAAGCACTCTCCCTGCTAGAAAATAACGTAGCCACTAAATACGAAGATTTCTGGAGATGCGGAAGATGCGGTAAGATTTACTGGCAAGGCAATCACTGGAAAACTATTAGCTTAATACTTGAGAAAGCAAGCAAATTAATAAAACTTTAACCAATTTAGAATTAGGTTGAGCGTATGTGTAGTTCATACGTTGACCCAGAAGACCTAACACTAGAAGAAGGAACTTTCTTAGTAAGGCTTGCTAGGAGAGCTGTTGAGAACTACATCATTAGAAACGTAGTTATTGAGTTGCCTGAAGACACCCCTCAAAAATTGAGGGGTATGGGCGCATCATTCGTAACGTTACTTAAGATTAGCGGGGCTGAATCACATGAGTTGAGGGGATGCATAGGCTACGTAAAACCTGTCGAGCCTCTGGCACTGAACGTGATTCACGCAGCTATTGCAGCTGCTACAGAAGACCCTAGATTCCCACCTCTAGAACCTAGAGAATTAACAGAAGTAATTTTTGAAGTCTCCGTGCTTTCTAAGATGATAGAGATTTCAAGAAACCCTAAGAAAAGACCGAGTGAGTTTTTAATAGGTAGAGACGGCTTAATGGTGGAGTACGGCTTTTACAGTGGTCTGCTACTTCCTGAAGTTCCCGTAGAGTATTGCTGGGATAACGAGACATTCTTAGCTGAAACTTGTTTTAAGGCTGGGTTAAGCCCTGATTGCTGGCTAAACGAGAGAGTTAAAGTTTTCAGGTTTAGTGCGAGGACCTTTAAGGAGGTAAGGCCTGGCGGGGACGTAATTATTAGGGATTTCATTAAAGAATACTCGACTAATTGTGGACAAAGCGTTGTGAAGCTTCGGTGATAATCTTGCGCGTTAAGTTGATCGCGTGGACTGGAGGGTATTTAGAAGATCTGAGGAGACTCATAGTGTTGGCAGTAAAGACTTCAGCTGGTAAGTTAGGGCTGAAGGAGGCTGAGTATTACTTGAAGGAGTACAAAGAAGAAAACGTAGGAAAGCACGTTATGGAGTCATTTAAGTACCCTTCAGTTTTGGAACACGTTGTTTTCACTTTCCTTATCGAGGGAATTTCTAGAGTAGCTTCTCATCAGTTAGTTAGACACAGAATAGCATCGTACACTCAGGAAAGCCAGAGATACTCAGCTGTTGAGAGAGATTACGTTGTTCCGGCTTCCGTAATTAAGGCGGGTTTTGAGGAGGAGTTTAGGAAGCTTATGGAGGAGGCCTACAGACTCTATGACGAAATGATTAGTGCTGGCGTACCTTATGAGGACGCCAGATATGTGGTGCCTCAAGCTGTTACGACGAGGTTACTAATGACTGTTAACTTGAGAGAACTTATACACATAGCTTGTCTGAGACTCTCACCACACGCTCAATGGGAATTAAGAGAGTTGGTTAGGTTAATGATTGAAGAGGCTAAGAAAGTTGTGCCTGAATTGCCTTATCTTTTGCAGAACATGTGTGAAGAGCCTTAAGTATGAGGTCATAGTGAGTTTTTCTAGTACCTGATACAATAGTCACTTGTGTTCTTTGACGAGATCTATTAATTCCCTCAAATCTTTAATTATGTGCCGCGGTTTAACAGTTGAGCTTCTGCATTCACTCCTGCATATAAGTACTGAGATAGCGCCTATCAAATTAGCAGGTATGATATCATACTCCGTATCACCTACAATAAAGGATTCATGAGGTCTCACATCGATCCTGTTAAGCGCTTCTATAAACATATCTGGTTCTGGTTTGCCCCTACTAACTATGTCGCTACCCACGAATGAATCAAAGAAATCCATGATGTTTTTTGCCTTAAGTACCGCTACTATAGTTTCTAAATTAGTTGAGGAAGCCACTGCTAATCTCAACCCGTAAACATATTTTAGTTCTTCTAGAACCTCAGGAACTTCAGGAAAAAGTTTTACCTCATTTACTCTAGCTAGGTAGATTTTCCTCTTGAGTTTAGCTAATCTTAACGCTTTGTTAAAGTCGCTCACTAAACTCTTAGCAATATCCTCAGCTGAGAGACCTACTAATCCCCTAACGTAAGCTTCACTTACTTCTACACCTAACTCACGACATGCCTCAACCCAAGTCAAAACATGCAGGTCTACTGTATCAACCAACGTGCCGTCTAAATCAAAGACAACTCCTCTTATCATTCTCTCCCCTAAACTTAATCTAGCTTAAATTATTAGCAATAATGTTACGCCACAATAGTCTTTAACTACTCTCAACTTCTAGCCCTTACCTCATTTTAACTAACTAAGTAACGCATTATGACTTCATAAGTAGTTATCCACATTATGAAGGAGACTGAATAAACTATAGAGACTCCTCTAGGTCTCCCTAACCCGCCCAACACTTTATGTACCGCTATGTATATCGGATAACACATGAAGTACGCGAGAACTAACACATAATCTGAGAATACGCTAGCTTGCGGCACAACAACTCTCATTACATAAGAGAGTATCCCTAAGAATACCCCGAAAGAGAAGCCGTAGGTGAATGCTCTCCCAAACCACGACTTGAGGAACTCCATTCAGACACCACTTAAACACTTCTCTAATTCACACATTATACTCAACAACCTTCTTATTAAGTTATCATCACATGAGATAACCTGCCTCAAATCGCTTACTGAGGCAACATGCTCTCCAGCACTAATTGGATACGCTCTAATCTTGAGCATGTGCTGAGTAATCAAGACCTCGAGTAGTAAGTTGATGTCCTCTACACGCTTACTGCATACGACCTTACCACCTATGGTGACGCAACTAGACACACAAGACTTAACTCTAGACAGCTCTCTACTTACGTTTTCCAAGACACGCAGTCTGTTAACGTACGTGCTTAAGCACCTGCATGAATTAATTAAGTCTCTCGCGTTTTTCAGAAATTTAACTACGTTATCAGCGAATTCGTCATCACAGGGCCGGCCTCGAAACCTCAACCTAACAAAATTTGATGTTGTGTCAGAATATGTTATATCGCCTCTAAGCTCCTTAACGAGTTTGAGGAACCCTATTAAGTCTCTACTCACAACAATCATGAACTCGTTAGTGATTAAACTCATCTTTTACTTACTCACCCGCCTGCTCGCGGTCCACAAGCTTAGAATTTAGGTAGAGTAACTCCTCTCTGACCTTGGTACCTGCCTCGATAAGGTCTTAAGACCGGGTTGAGAGTTTTTGAGAATATCACGTGTGCGAATCTCTGACCTCTATACAACTTGACTGGAAAGACAGAACCGTGAACTTCTAAAGTCACGTTTCCTTCAAAACCCGCGTCTATTATCGTTGGAGGTATTGAGAGTCCTAGCCTAGCGAACGAAGACCTGAGTTCAACAAAGCCCATTATGTCATTAGGTAATCTAACGTATTCTAGCGTAGTTAAGAGAATCTTCTCATTCGGATAAATCACGAATTCGTCCCCGCTTAAGATTTCATAAAACTCACTTACTTGCTCATCACCTACATTCCTAGTATCAAAAACCTTGTTCAGAGGTTTCAGCCTAGCTACTTCACCACCGATCCTTAAGTCTATACCATTTTCTCTAACTATCTCTTCATCGTAGGGCTCAATCACCAGCCTGCCTGACTTAAGATACCAGGTCAGGTCAAAATCTGAGAGTATCATCGCGTACACCAAATAAGAGATGAAATTAAAGAGAATTTAAAGCATAAGTCTTAAAGAATCCACTTAATTATTTGATCCTAGCTACCTCTATTAAATGATTAGGCCAGGGAGCTAGAGTGTACTTCTTAAGCCACTCTATATCTAGGCTCAGCTTCTTTAATTCTTCAATAACATTTTTAATTAAATCACTAGGTAACTTCCCGGAAGCTACAGCAGGACAGTCTAAGTCTAGGTAGATTACTTTTTCACCCGTCTTGAAATCATAATACAAGATCACTGGCCATAACCTGCAATCAAGAGGTCTCCTAACATATATTGAACACATGCCGGTGTCGTCTAAGTATGGGCACGATAAACCGTTTCTTGAACCTATAGCTCTTACGCTTCCGAGCTCAGTATCAATTGAGAAGCTACTGTTCTCAAAATCTTTTTCTTCTTCGGGAAGGAGGACCGCGTAAAAACGTTTACAGCAATTAATTCTGCAGTCAGAACACACGGAGCCGAAATTCACGAAAGCAAATCTTTCGGACAGCCTGCCCATACTGAGAGGCTCTACCCAATAACGTTATAGTTTTAACGCTACTTAAAAACACTTCAAATATTAGGTCTCTACCTACTCAGAATTAACAACAAAAAGTGATGAGAGTAGGGCACTGACCTCCTCCCCGCCCTGAAGTGCGAGGGTTTCGGGGAGGTTTAGAGCTACATTCTCGGCTTCTGCCGGGTTCAGCTCTGCGCCCGGTCTCAGGCGCTTCACCCCTACCCCGTGTAGAGCGGGGCTCAGGGATATGACTTCACAATACCTAAAGAATACAGAGCTTATAAACCTTACTACATCATCCCCGCCCTAAAGAACGAGGCTTTCGGGATTGTAAACCGCAAATAAGTAAACTCTTAAAGGAATTCTCATTTTTAAGGTGATGAAGCTAGGTTAAGGATTTCTCAAGCTATTTTCTTAGTAGTTCTCTCGGCTTTTTCTTTAAGTATATTAGAGTATTCATCAGCTACTTTATCTGCTACCTTCTCTAACTCAGAAGGTTCAAGACTTTCTAGAACCTTCTTTACAAATTTCAAAGCACATGCCTTACTATGAAAACTGTAGGTATTTCTTCCTAAGTTTATGATGACTCCCTGCCCCACACTGAACTTCCTCCCACACACAATACATACCAGCTTCTCACCCAAGGCAAAACACCTAAATAAGTACGAGACGCCTAACTAATAAGTTGTTGCCCTAATTCATATGACGTGTCATTTGAGGTTGTTATCACTAAGTTAGTTGACAGTACTTTCTAGAGATTATTTGAGCGACTTCTTCTTCCAGAAAATGCATCTTAGGTGATGTTATTACTAAAGTGTGGGGACCTTCGTGGTCGGGGAGTTCCGTAAGATCTTTAAGAGTTCCGAAACATATCCTCTGCTCACTCCCGCTAAGACCTGATACGGCAACGGCTTTCCTAGACTCGCTCAAGACTCCCTCTCTTCTCATACTCTCTAGTTGTAAGAGTATCTCTATAGCTTCCCTCACCTGCATTTTGACTCCTTTCTCAATATCTATTTCTGTGAGAAGCGGTGTGTGGAGATTTCTTAAGTCGTTATCTTTTATGACGTCATACGGATACTCAGATATGATGCCCGACTTAGGGTAAGTTAAGGTCACGACCTTGCCCATCTTGTATATCATAAGACCCGACATAGTTAGTGCGTTAGGTATTATACCTGGCGCAGGCACTACCTCAAAATCTATCCCTCTTCTACTAGCTTCGCTCAAGAGAGCTACGTGAGTAGTAGCGTCTAGGGGATTCCCGGGAACTACTAAGACTACCTTAAGACCTTCTAGAGCAGGCTTTATTATAGTCTCAAAATACTTTTCTTCAATATCTTTACGACTCAGAAATACTGCTTCTTTTCCTGTTTGAGTCGTTAAGAAGCTCCTTAAATCACCTAAAGTAATGCTAGTATAAGAATCTACGTAGACTATATCAGCTTCTAAGATTCTTTTAACACCTCTTAAAGTAATTAAGTCTACTGAGAGCCCTGCACCAACGAGAATGAGCTTTCCCCTCATGCCCCCACCTACTTAATCTAACGTTAGGTACATTTCAGAGTACGGGGTGGATTGACTGATTACTGCCTGATGAGATTATCGTGTAACCAAAATACCTCAATTCACTTACTTCAGTTCCTACTAAATCAGCTACTTTAGTCACGTAATCTACTAGTTTCTCGGCTTCACCAGCTAACCTAATTTTATAGAAGACTGAAATCCCGTCACTCTTTACGATTACTTCTCCACCAGACTTTATGAGTTCAGGGTAGTGTTTAGTGAAGAAACTCAATGCCTCAATATCTTTAGAGATAATGATCTCTACGCGCACCCACTCAATCAACTCAACCTCACTCAAATACGAGAAAATAACATTGACGTATGGTAATAACTGAGAATTAGTTACGAAAGATATCAGGACCTCTTTAAAACCACTAGATTCTAAGTCACTTAATATCCACTCCAAATCCTCGAAAGGTACTAAATCACCGATAAAATCAACCAGCTTCTCTAAGGAAAGCATAGAGATGTCGTTCCCCGCCTACTACTCACGAGTATGTGTTTAGCACAGCTCGCGTTTCTTCCTCAGAGAAATCAAACACTACTAACTCTCTTAAGACCTGGTCTACGCGCCTTAACTATTATCCTGAAACCACAGTAAGGGCATCTGAGAAACGTGTAACCTTCTCTCTCTTCAGCTTTAATAAAGCTTTCTAGACCTTCTTCGAACGTGAATTCCTTACCACACTTCCAACATCTGTAAACTATGTTTCTTAACTCACTCAATATTGTTACCCTCCTTTACCTCAACTATAGATAGCTTAAGACGTATTTAAGCACTTCATGACTGGGAGTTAAGCACAAGCACGATAACAAACTAATGAAAACCTTCGTCAAGATATGTTTCACCTAATTGAACCTAAGAGTATGAGAACCGGTAAGAAGCAATATTGACTGCGTGGTCAACTATTCTCTCAATATGTCTTAGTATTAGGGCTTTAGCTACTGCAGAGTTAGGTAGAGTCTCTTTACCCCCTATTTCTCGAAGGTAGCTCATGTATAGTTCATCTATTATGTCATCTATCTCTTGAACACGTTCTAAACACTTCTTGCACTCGTTAAATAGTGCTTGGTAGGCGTTCTCGTACGCTTCGCGAGCTAGTTTTAACGGGTCTCTTAACTCTCTCAGAGACTCGTCGCTCAACTTCTTCACGTGTTTATCAACTAGCATTATCTCCCTACAGTACCTACCCACCCTGTACACGTCATACAGTACGTCTAGAAATGTGTGGATCTTTCTAAAGTCTTTACCTAGTGGTTGGTACCTGATAGTGTAGGCGAGTATAATTTCTGAGACTTCTCTTTTTAGTATGTCTAGCAAAGCTACGTCTTCCTCTATCTTCAGACCGAGTTCATTACGAGTCGCGTCATCTTTAACGTTCGCTAAGCTCACTGTGTTAGCAAATACTCTCATAGATATCACGTACACGTCTCTCAACCTATTTTCTAATCCTAGTAGGTCTTTCGAGCGCGAATTACTCACGACTATATAACACCCCTCAAGAAATTATTCGTTATCTCGCTTCTTGGATTCATGAAGACTTCCTTGGCGGGACCCTCCTCAACTATTACGCCCCCGTAAAGGAGGGCTACATGATCAGCTACTCTCGCAGCTTGATGAGGCATGTGCGTCACCATGACTATCGTTAAGTCTTCCTTTAGTTCCCTCAGCGATTCCTCAATCTTAAACGTGTTAGAGGGGTCTATGTTTGCTGTCGGCTCATCAAGTAAAAGTATTTCAGGTTTAGCGGCTAGAGCTCTAGCTAAGCAGAGCCTCTGTCTTTGGCCACCGCTCAGCGTGTGCGGGTAATCTCTAAGTCTGTTCTTTACCTCATCCCATAACATGACCTTCTCTAAAGCCCACTTAACTATCTCATTAAGTTCTTGCTTACTTCTAGCGATGCCGTTGAGTCTGGCTGGGAGAGCTACGTTGTCGTATATGGTCATGTGCGGGAACGGGTTAGGCTCTTGAGAAACCAGCACTACTTTCCTTCTTAGTTCGTAGGGGTCTACTGTGAAGATGTCGCGTCCTAACACGAACACCGAGCCCTCTACTCGAATGCCGTCCATGAAGTCAGTCAACCTATTCAGAGTTCTCAGTAGGGTTGACTTGCCTGAACCGCTAGGCCCCATAATCACTGAGATGGTGTTCTTACGTATTTTCATGTCTATACTGCGCAATATCTCAACGCCCTTAATGCTTACCTTAAGGTTTTTTATCTCTACAGCATAAGCGCTCATAACTTAACACCTCTAAGTAGGCTCCTTGATACGAGGAAGAGAACTAAGTAGATAATTATTAAGAGTAGGGTAGCCCCCCAAGCAACCTTGTGAAAGATCTCGTAAGGTGAGAGAGCATACACGAATATAAGAATTGGTAGAGCATTGCTTGGTTGCAGAAGACCCGCGAATACGGAGTTCATTAGGAAACCTATAGTGAATAACAAAGGTGCAGTATCTCCGAACGCTCTCACGTAAGATACCAGGATTCCTGTAAGTATATATCTTCTAGAGACACCCACGTAAACATATCTCAAGGCCTTGAGCCTGTTCATACCTAACGACATAGCAGCCTCACGTATGGTTTCAGGCACCGACCTTAGAGCAGACGTTAGGTATACGTAAGCGTAAGGTAGAGTAACTATAGATAACGCGATAGACCCTGCGAGGAGGGATTGCGTGCCCATCCTTACGACGACTGCTGAGTAGACAAACATAGAAACTATGATTGAGGGTATGCCCGAGAAAGACCTTATGAATACCTCAGAAGACTTGCTGAAGATCGTGTTAGGAAACTCAGTCACTAGGAAAGCTATAAAGAAAGCTACAGGAACTGAAATGACTATTGCTAAGAGAGTTGCTAGGAAAGACCCTACGAGAGCAGGAGCTATACCACCTACCCTAGTGCTCAGTGGTGTCGGGGGCAAGTCAGTAATGAAGCTTAATCCAGCTTCAAGTAGTGTTCTACCCCCTCTACTCACAGCTGTGTAAAATATCGAGAATAGCGGGGTTACTGCGGTAATTGAAATAAAAATCATTAGGAGTTGCATTAAGTAGCTCTTATATTTTCTTAAAGCTTGTCTTCTAGACATGTATCTTACTCCTCCAATCATACATCTTCTTGATCCCGACGTAGCTAGCTCCCAAACTAATCAAGAGTAGTAGGAGTCCCCCAGCGAATAATGTCGGCATAGCGTAAGTGTAGAGTCTAGCACTCTCGAACTGACTAGCAATTAAGGAAGGTATTGTGTGCGTCGAGTCGAATAGGCATAAGGTAAGTTTCATTGCATTCCCTACGGTCAGAGCTACTATAGTCGTCTCGCCTAAGGCTCTACTAAGGCTCAACAGGAGAGACGCTATCACGTAAGGTTTTAGGAGACCGTACAGTAGCTTAAAAGTCTCGTATTTAGTAGCTCCTAAGCAGATTATTCCTTCCTTGTACTTAACAGGTATCATGTTGTATCCTTCTATAAGGAGTGCCGTGACGTACGGAGTTGAAGCAATAGCTAGAACTAGACTAGCAGTCAGTATAGAGTAGCCTGATACAGGCTTACAAGAAAATATAGGTATGAATCCCAGATGATCATATAAAGGCTGCATAATGAAATCTCTCAGGTAGGGAGCTAGTACCGTGGAGCCCCATAAACCATACACTACTGTGGGCAGACCCCCCATAATCTCCACAATACTTCGTAGGAAATCCCGTAAACGCTTATGAAGTATCTCAGTAATAGTAAACGTGAGAGTTACTGATAACGGGAAAGTAATTAAAGTGGCTAGCACGGAAACATATAGGGAACCGACAACAGGAGCTAACAAACCATATTTCTCTAGCTCGGGATCATCTGCCGGTCTCCACACAGTAGAAGATAGTAAGTCCACGCCAAAACGGATGAGAGAAGGTGCTGACTGATAAGTAATGAAGAGACTCATCACTATGAAAAGACCTAAGACACTAACTACCAGCGGGATGAAAGCATAAAAAACTAGTTTGTCTGATTTAGATAAAATAGTTACTATCCTTGATCACCTGATTAAGACTCGCCTACTGAGAGTAAATCTAGGGCTTTCAGATTTATACTTCTAACTTCTTCAGGTATTGGTAGATAGCCAGGCACCATATGTTCTTGTCCTTCAGTATTGATCCACCTAATAAATTCCCTCAAGGCTTCTACAACCACCTTATCAGGGTAAGCCTTGTAAACGAATATATACGAGAACGACACTATCGGGTACGAGTCTTCTCCGGGCGGATTAAGCATTTGCAACAATACGTCACTCCAGTCGTCTAATGGTGACTGAGGCAGGCGCGTCGCGGAACTCCTCACAGCGTTGAGTACTGTTTGACTTGTTGGCTTGACGCACACTCCCTCCGAGTTCCTTACTGCAGCTACGCGTAGCCTCTGCGTTACGGCATAGCTTAACTCAACATAGCCTATTGAATACGGTGTTGTCTTAACTACCTGCGTCACTCCCTCATTCCCTTTCCCTCCAACGCCTCTACCTGTAGCGTCAACAGGCCAATCAATAGAAAACCCAACTAACTCACTAACCCATATCTCTGGTGATGCCTTGTTTAAGTATGTAGTGAATACTGCCGTAGTGCCGCTAGAATCAGATCTGTGAACAGCTACTATCTCTTTATGAGGTAATACCTCCCTCAAGTCTGGATTGAGATTCAAGATCCTCTCGTCATCCCAGTACGTTATATCACCCTTATAGATCAAAGCTATAACGTGACTACTCAAACAAATACTCTTGTTATCAGGTATCTCAGGGATGTTGTACGTGATCGCGACAGAACCTACTACTACAGGCAGTTGCAGAACTTTTCCTGAGTACTGCTCATACAGCTTCCTAGAGAGAGGTGGGTCGCTTCCAGCAAAATGAACAACCTTATTGAAGAACATATCTCTGCCAGCACCGCTACCAACACTTTGGTACTCTACTCTCAGACCTTTAGTCTCGGCGAGAATTCGCGACCACTCAATCATCTGAGGTGCCAGGAAGGAAGCACCAGCACCTGAGATAGTAACGCTACCCCAAGAAGGAGTCGTAGTCGGGCTTGTAGCGGTAGTGCCTGTCTGCAAGAGATTAAGTGCTTGGAGGTAAATGAGCACCGAGATCGCCGAAGCTACTAAAGCTATTATCAATAAGACGAGAATCTTGTTAATTGCTCTAGTACTATTACTCATGTGTCATCACCAAGCCATGATCCATGTTTACTTTTATATTCTTTAGGAATAGAAAATATAATGAATATAAAAAACATATTAAAATATATTTGCTTTAATAGAATATATAGGAGGTCCTAAATGAGATATAGAAGGAGAGTACAGGTCGTCGGGGGGTCTACCTACATAGTTTCTCTACCTAAAGAGTGGGCCAAGAGCTTGAACCTGCAACACGGTACTGAGTTAGTACTTGAAGTAATGCCTGACTCAACACTCAAGGTATACTTGAGTGATGAGGCACGTCCTGAAGCACTACTGGAAGAAGAACTCAAGTTCGACAAGAGTTCTGTAGAGTTATTTTTCATTAAGTTAATAGCGTCTTACGTGGTGGGGTATGATAAGATAATCATTACATGTGTTGACTGTTCTTCCACAGAGCTAGAGGAGCTAGTCAGGCAGATAATTGAGAGGACTATAGGCTTAGAAGTCATCGAGAAAGACAAGAATACCGTAGAGCTACAATGCTTAGCCAACATCTCTACGCTCACACTCTCAGAAGTAGTTAAGAACATCGTTAGACTCACGCTGAAATCCTTCGCAGACCTTGAGAAAGCCGTGAAGAAGGGAGAAGCTAGAGACTCTCGTGAAATCATAGCTAGAGACAGCCTTATAGACAAGCTCTACTTGTATGGCTTAAGACAATTAAATCAGGTATTACTCGGTAGAGTCAATTATGCTACAGTAGGATTAAAGACCATGACTCAAGCAATATATCTAGCAATGATGCTTAAATTCTTGGAGAGAATAGCTGACCACTTATCTAGCCTAGCCGAAGACACAGCTAAGCTAATAGAGAGTGAGGTAGGTACGCCTAGCAAGTTGATTACCTACGTTGAGGCGTTGCAAGCCAAGTATACTCAGATAGCTAACTACCTAGTAGTAGAGCATGGAGCTAGAGAAGAAGACTTGCGTTTCCTCGGTGAGCTAGTTAAGGAACTAAGAGTGCTTGAATCTGGCGTGGCTAGCGACACCATCATATCTAAGCACGGGGGTGAGCATTTAGTGAGGATATCTGCTTACTTGAGAGACCTCATAGAGTTGCTGGCTGATATGCATGAACTAGCCAAACTAGTCTCAAGTTCAGCCTAGAAAACCTGATGACCAACTCAATTTCTTGGTGCTAAGGATTTGTAATTAATCACCTTAAAACAACTAAGACGTTAAGGAGGCTCACGCTCAACGGTCTTAGACTAATTTCTGAATTCCTAGTAATTCTCTAAGTTTGTTCAATCTTTTTTTACCTTC
Source organism: Zestosphaera sp. (assembly GCA_038843015.1). Classification (NCBI taxonomy): domain Archaea; kingdom Thermoproteati; phylum Thermoproteota; class Thermoprotei; order Desulfurococcales; family Desulfurococcaceae; genus Zestosphaera; species Zestosphaera sp. The sequence continues at coordinate 225,993 of JAWBSH010000001.1, forward strand.
AATTAATGATTCATTGGCTACTCTTACTATCTCTTCTGCTTCACTTTCTTTTAGTAGCGTGTGTTGACTTATCTTAAGCAAGTGTGTGAGTCGAATTCCTGTCTTGAGTTCTACGATTATGCCCTTTTCTTTATTTATAGACAGTATTCCAGAATGTTTCATGCCAGACTCTCTCGCTATTGTGAGTAATTTTCGTGCAGACCGCATGTTTAGCGCTGACGCATGTATTATTGGTCCTGTTACAACTAGCCATAATCTCCTGAGTGTAGGTGTGTTGAGAACTTCAAGGAGTTCTTCTAGCTTTATTGGCTGATGTTTCTTAAAGACTATGGACGAATCCTTCCTCTCCCAAGGTAGGTTTCCGTCTATGAATGTGATTCTACCACTACAAGAACTTATTGTGTATATATCTTCGAACTCAAAAAGTTTTCTGAGAATATCTAATATGTCCTCGTCTAAGTAACCTATTTCTAAGTCTTCTATGAGTCGCTTCCTCAACTTCTCTTTACGTGCTCTCCACTTTTCAGGGTCTACGAAGGGCAGCCCAGCACACCAAGTAGAAATTATTTAAGAGTCTAATATGAGTTAGTTCTGGTGTGGAAAAATGCTAGAGAAAATAGAAGCTATGACTCCCGGCCAAGAAAGACTTAAAGAAGCACTTAAGGACGATTCTTACCCTATAGTGGGGATTTTCGGTCCTACAGGAGTTGGTAAGTCTTTATTTGCTTTAGCTTACGGACTCAGCTCAGTAAATGAAGGCAAGTATAAGAGGTTAATCGTGATTAGGCCTGTTATAGACGTGACTACAGGCAGGGAAATCACGATGGCCGAGTCTGGGTCACTGTTTATGGAGCTCTCAAAACAGTACGTAACAGACGTCTTAAGCGGCTTGACGACTTGGGAAGAAATAGAGAAACTAATAAATGAAGGTAAGATAACCTTCGCAGACAGCCACTACTTAAAGGGCAGAACGTTTGACAACGCAATAGTTTTTATTGATGACGCACAATCCTTGAAGCTGGAATCACTCATAGAAGCCGTCGTTAGGGTAGGCAAGAATAGCAGGCTGATAGTAGCTGCTGACCCAATATTCCAAGCTTTAAGGAGTAAACATCAAGACCCAACATCAGTTATACGAGAGATTTTAGCAGGTGAGGCTAGAGCACTCGTGATTGACCTAGGAATAAAAGACGTAGTCAGAGAGGGCGCTAAGATGGGTTTGAGGCTGCTCATGGAATACATACTCAGAACTAGGAAACTCACTGAGTCAGAGCAGAGAGCTCTTGAGGTTGTTAAGCTAAAATCGCCTGACTCTGACGTCATAACAGTTCTAGACATAGGCAGGCTAGCCAGTAATTACGGGATTTCCTCAGAGTACGTGCCTAACTACCTGATAATAGTCAAGAAGGGACATCTAGGCAGGCTAGTTGGTAAGGGTGGTGAGAGGGTTACCTCTATAGAGAAAGAACTAAACGCTAGAGTAAGAGGTGTTGAGTTAGATACGGACATCTCAGAATTAATAAGAGCAGTGCATCCTGTGTCTTGGGTTTGGAAGAGAGTAACAGATATTGATTTTAAGGGTGCCTACATATCTATCGAAGTAGAGGAGGGTGTTCTAGGAGCTTTCGTGGGTCAGAAAGGGTCTTACATAAGATTCTTAGACGCCATAACTAAAGAGTTGTTCGGCATAGGAGTTAAAGTCACTACTTCAAGCAGAGAATCAAGACCCAAATCCAGGGGGAGAGCTAAGAAATCTAAGCAGAGTTCATGAGGGTATTAGGTCTGTACATGATCATTCTTCAGGACTATCCGATGCACTTGAGCGATATGTGGCGATTGCTTTAATCTTGACTCATTCTCTTACCTTGACTCACTCTTATATCAAGGACTACCTGATAGTATCGCGGTCCAACACTCCTGACTACTCTCTTGTGCAAGAACTCATAATAAACACCGTGCTTTTCGAGTTCTTTGCTGAATATCTCCACTCCCTTAAGTAATGCTTCGTCTTTCTCTTCAGCAGTTACAAAATCGTAAGCGTGAATCACACCACACTCTTTCAATGCTAGGATCGCGTCTGGTAGGTACGTGCGTGAGTACTCAGGTAAAGGCATTAGCACTCTGTCAGCCATGCCTACAAACTCTTTCACTACCTGTGCGGCGTCTCCTAACCTAGCTTCAACGACGTCCTCAACCCTATTTAACACTATGTTTTCACGCATTAACTCATAGGCTCGAGGGTTGATATCGATAGATATAACCTTTCTTGGCTTTGCTTTCTTAGCTATTATGATAGAGAAGAGACCAGCTCCTGCAAACATGTTTATTATGAACTCACCCGGTCTTACTAGGTCGGCTATCCTCTTATGTTCGTAATTAAGAGCTGGCGAGACGTAGACAGAGTTTATATCTACCTTGAAAACACATCCGTGTTCTCGGTAAGTAGTAGTACTTCTATTTTCGCCGGCTAGAAAAACATGTTCTCTAACTCTGTAATGTGTCTTTACTGAGGTTACTGCTAGCCAGACTGACTTAACGTAAGGTAGCCTCTTAATGATTTCCTCACCTAAAGGTATGAAAGCCTCAGCAGGGAGTTCCGGGGGTTTTCTAATTACCGCTATATCGCCTATTATCTCTATCCTACCCCATATTTTCTCAGCTTTTTCCTTACCTAAGACTTCCTCGGCTATCTTTCTCAGTAGCTTGCCTCTGCCCATCCCCGACCACAGTAAAATATTTTGAGCTCTCATGATTTAATTTTAAATGCTTTAATGAAGATAATATAGTTGGGTGATACTTTATGCCTACTATGAGAACAGGGCTAGTTATTGCTGGTGGTTACGCAACTAAGGTCAGGAGAGTAGTCTTCGCCCAGCTTGCGGAGGACATTAGAGAGAAGAGGATAGATAATAAGGTTGTAGCTTTCCACGTAGCTCAGCTCAATAGATTCCTGTTTGAAGTGCTAGTTGATAGACTTAAAGTAAACAAAGGAGATGCTGTGAGAGTAAGCATCGATTACGAGGTGAGTGAAGGCAAAATAATTTGGAAATTTGATACGCTGAAAGTAGAAGTCTTTAGGAGAGTGCCTGACGAAGAAGTAACTGCTGTTTTGATGACGCTAGTACCTGAAGCTGAGAAGATAATGGCCGCGCCAGTAGAGTACGCTGTAGAGTTCGTCGGAGACACTAGTGACGGAGACAAGATCTATGCTTTGAAAGTTGGAGAACGAGAAGGAGGGATTCTTGAGCTTATTCCAATAAATGAGGAGTTCTTGTATATTAAGGTCGGTGTTTTGCTAGTGCCCGAACCTACTAAAGTAGAGAAAACAAAGATAGCACTCGAGGGCAGGTCTTATGAAGATGCTTTGAAAGCCTCAATTAATGACTTACTAAGTAAGGGCAAGCCAATAACGCCTGGCGAAGCAGACTCAATAATAAGTTACGTGAGGAGCAGGTTAGGTGAGGTAAGACCTGAAGTAAAGATAGAGTATGAGTAGGTTCAGTTACCAGGGAAAAACATAAGGTTCAAAAACTTTTTTTAGCGCCATAAAAGCTTCACCAGGCGTTAAAACAGGTTTTTCGTAATCGTGGAAGTCTTCTATCGGTAATCTAGGGCATGAAGTAATGACTATCGCGTCCAGAATACTTGAGTCAATGTTGACTAGGAGATCTCTCGTAAGATATGAAGTCACAGCTACGTAGTATTTACCTCCAGAACTAGTTATAAGTCTTGCGAGCTCGTTAATTATCCAGGGTCTGTACTGCCCCCCACTACCTGAGATTATCAGCCAAGACATCGCGTCTGAGGATCTCATTACTTTAGCGAGCCTAGACTTAAGGACTTTCATGACGTAATTGCTTAAGAAGCTGTAATTATTCTCATAAGGGTCTAGCGAAATTACTTCTTTACTGCCACCAAGTCTTAAGCCTACACCTAACGCGTGAAACTTCCCGCCAGCCACGACTACGAAAGCGTCAGCAAAGTTTTTTACTGAATCTAGGCTGGAGAACCAACATCCAAAAATTACCTCAACATCTTTATTAACCACCTCGAATTCGTTGCTACGAAGTAGCTCGATAATCTCTCTAGTTAAGTCTATGTGCTGAGCAGTTGTGTACACAGCTAGCTTCATATAATTACGCTCTCTCAGACTCTTAATTAAAGAACTTAAGACTTCTTGGCTAGGTCTAGTTTTTGACTGTAGGTCGATATAGACTACTTTGTCCGGTGGTGTCCAGTAGGGGTATCTCTTATGCCCTAAATGTATTATTAAGTCGTATTTCTCAATAACTCCTAAGTCTAGGAGACACGAGCCGAAGGAGGGACTCGCGTCTACGTGTATTTCTGCCCCAACCAGTAATTTCTGTAAGTAATCTATCAGTTCGTAAGATCTGTTCTTAAATCCTTCAGGAACTTGAAGTAGTACTCTAGAAGGTCTTCTCTCCTTAGCTACTTTAGAGAGCTCGCTTATGTCAAGGTAGTAGTAATCGAGAAAAGAGTCCCTATTAAGTGAGCTCATTTCTGAGCTTCTACCGAGTTGCTCGAAGTAACGAGACTAGAAGTCTTTAATTCTCTTACTTGTAACATAGTTCTGATACCTATTTTGTCCCTAAAGCGTCTTAACGCTTCCTTAGCTTGAGGTAAGTTCTTAGCAGAAATCCTGACTTCAGCTATTACACTCCCGTAGAAGACTCTCGCACCAACACCTACAGGCTTTCCGAAAGCCTTGCGCATGCCGTCCTGAAGCCTGTCAGCTCCTGCGAAAGCCATCATCTTATTTTCTCTGAGAACGTGGTGTGGGTATTGCCTGACTATGAAGAAGTACTTGTCTTCACCAACATACTTACTCAAGTATTTGTGTGCCATGACTCTAGCAGCTTCAAGCCCGTTATGTCTTAATATTGCATTCTCTAAAGAAACCAACTCTACGACTAAGTCATAACTCCCGTTAGGATTACCCATAACGAACTTACTTATTTTCGGCTGTGGTATACCGTCTATGTATTCTTTCCTAGTGTATGGGGGCTTGTGCAAGTCTTTGTAGCATCTAGCAGGTCTTAGCGGCACTCTCTATCACCTAAAGATTACTGAGTTGAAGGTTTTTAAGTATGTGAGTCTCTTGACTTAAGCTGAAACACTATCTTCTTCAACACCCTGTAAAGAGCTCCGCACTCAGGATTTCTAGGATTAGCTCTAAACAAGACATTCCTTAGCGCCCTAATCCCTTTCTCGTCATTAAGGAGTGAATTCAATTCTTCTAGCTCTCTCCTCAAAGCTCTTACCACGTTCTCATCACATTCATTAGCCTCATAAGATTCTCTCATGGAAGCTCTTAGAACCTCATACATGTAGATAGCTATCGCGTGAGACAAGTTAAGTACGTTATAGTCAGTTCCGGTATCTAGTGTAGACACTAAGTCGCACTTATCCAGTTCTTCTCTTTTAAGACCAACACTCTCCCTACCGAAGACTAAAGCTATCTTACCCGTCTTAGGGAGAACATAACTTAAGAGGTAAGGAGGCACTGACTGTCTTAACACGTCAGACTCTAGATCAGCTATTGAGGTGGTACATATAGATAACTTCACGTCAGAAAGACACTCTTCAATACTAGACTTAATAACCACGTTACTTAATAGCTCGGCACCCCTAGCCGCAAACTCCTTAACTTCAGAATCGCTTAAGTCAAACTGTGGGTTAACTACGCATATGTCATTAATACCGAAATTCTTAGCAAGTCTTAATATGAAACCCATGTTGATTCTTCCTTCAGGACCAACCACTACCAACCTAATATCGGGTCTATTCAACACACTACCCATAAAAACACGTACTAGATATCTTAAAACTTCTGAGTTTATTGCTACACCTAAGAATACAGAAGTCTTATTTAGAGCAAGGGAAGAAATATAACCCCAAATTATCCACTAAAGACTTAGCATCCTGTCTAGTCTAGGACATCCGACTTCCTCCCAGCCCTAGAGGACAAGGGTCCTGAGGAGGTTCAGAGCTACATTCCCAGCGAAAGCCGGGTAAAGCTTACACTAAAATCTGTAAAGCTTATTTGAAGTTCAGCTCTTACGTAGGTTTCATCACTTCATTTTAGTCTCCTGTATTGGTCTTGAGTTTGTATTACCTCTGGAGGCGTTCAGGACGACCCCGGATATCGTTTCCCGTCTTAGGTTTTCGTAGTTTTTCCTAGGGTGGTTCATTAGGGTTTCCTTAAGTCCCCTCCTCACGGTCTGCCGCGAGTCTCGGAAACCCAGAGTTACCAAAACGTTCATAAGCTTCAGAGGCTTAGAAGTCCTTGCCCACACCTAATCACATTAAAAGCTTTGAAAAACCTAAAAACCACAGACAAGAAACAACTCCCTAACCCGACAGTTGCGTCAGGCGCGGGAGGTCTCAGCTTTTATAATAGTTTCTTCACCTGGCTTAAGGACTACGAGCTCCGTAGTAACACCAAATTCTATTAAGTAACGTCTGAATTCTTCTGGAGTGCCCTTAAGTACGGGGAAGGTACCGTAGTGCATTGGGATGACATACTTTGGTTTTATGAGGTTAGTAGCGTACGCAGCTTCTCTAGGACCCATGGTGAAGTGACCTCCTATCGGTAAGAGTGCTACTAACGGCTTGTATAATTCACCAACGAGTTTCATCTCGTAAGTCAGTCCTGTGTCACCTGCGTGATATACTGAATTCCCTAACTTACTTATCACAACCCCTACTGGAGACCCCTTACCGCTAGAGTGGAGTGCCGGGGTCAGCACTACCTCGAATCCTCCTCCCAAGTCTATAGGACCTCCTATGTTTCCACCTATAGCTCTCTGCTCGCTACCCAGTTCTTCAGCTATGTATGAGGCTAACTCGTAGATGGCTACTGCTTTAGAGCCAGGACAGTTCTTCATTATCTCTAGAGTGTTACCTACGTGGTCTCCGTGATCGTGCGTCACTACTATGTAATCACCGCATATCTGATTTAATTTCTTTTCGGGAGATAATGGATTCAATATCCACGGGTCTATTAAGAAGACCTTACCAAACATCTCTATCTTGAAAGCTGCGTGACCAAACCACTTAATCTTTATATCATACATTTAACTCACCCATAATACTTACTCAACACACAAAAATATCTTTTGCTGGTGAATCAAGCTCTCGAGCGTTAAGCAACTTTAATAGCTTTATGTTTATTCTATAACATATTATGAGGGTGGCAAATACGAGCGATGAAGAGGCTGTAGAGGCTTACTTAAGAGCTGGTGAGATAGCTTATAAAGTTAAGAAGTCTGTCGCTTCAATGATTAAGCCTTCTACTAAGCTCTTTGATGCAGCTGAGAAAATAGAAGAATTGATAAGGTCTCTTGGTGGCGAGCCTGCATTCCCAGTAAATATCTCGGTTAACGAGATAGCCGCTCACGACACTCCTTACGTTGGAGACACTAGAATCATATCTGAAGACTCGGTAGTCAAGATAGATATAGGTGTTCACGTAAGTGGATTCATAGCTGACACAGCAATCACTATAACTTTCTCTGATAAAGCAATTAAGCTAGTAGAAGCTACTGAAGAAGCACTACATAAAGCTTTAGCCTCCGTAGGTTCCGGGACACCTATAAACGTGGTTGGGAGAGTAGTAGAAGCCGTTGCTAGAAAATACGGCTTTAACGTGATTAAGAACCTTACAGGACACTCTCTAGACAGGTACTTAATACATACTGGAGAGATAATACCTAACTACTTTACTAGGCTGGCTTTAGGCAGGCTATCTAACGGTAAGGCATACGCTATAGAGCCTTTCTTGACCTCAGGTAAAGGATATGTGGAGGAAATCAAGTCCTCTACATACATATACGCACTAAATACAGGCTTCAGACATTACAAGCAGGTTACAGAAGAAGAGATGTCTTTAATAAAAACAGCTTACGAGAAGTTTAAGACTCTCCCAATGTGTGAGAGATGGCTAGCGAAAGAATTTAGTGATTTGAGTAAGCTGAGGTCTTTACTTCAGAACCTAACGAGGAAGTCTATACTCACGTCATACCCTGTCTTAAGAGAAGTCAGCGGCAATCTCGTGGCACAATTTGAAGAGACTATCTTAGTATTAGGCAATAAAACCATAGTAACAACTAACCCAGAGCTAAACAGGTGAGGAATGCCCCACAACTAAGGGCTTCGTTCTCTAGAACTAGAGTTGAGGAGATGTTTCCTGAGTTGATGTATTTGTATGTTTTGGGTTTCTTAGCGTTCTTAGGTGACTACGCAGGGGTTTGGGTTTCATGTTGTTTGATATCGACCCTTGGCTTCATAGACCTCGGGGCGCCTTTCATCGGTGCCCGCGTCATAGGTCTTCATTCCCTTCAGGGTAGCTCCGACCCATAGCTCCCCCTTATATAGTTCGGGTTCAAGGCTACGGGAAACCCCACATCCTGGCTTTAGGTGCCCACCCACTCGAGTCTTCACTACACACTCACATCGTGAGCGAGCTCAACCCACAATAAAATAACCTACATCAACCCCTTACAAACCTTCACGAAACCCGAAACAGTTGTACTAGGCGCTCGCTACGTGTCCATTTATTCTCGACCCAAGATCTATGTTCGTGATTTCTGAGACTAACGACAGCCTATGAAGAAACCGTTGAACAGTCGAATAGCGGAGTTAGTCATGGCCGCATTATTAGACATAAAAATATAAATGCTTTAAGACCTAGGTTTAGTGTAGTAAGTCGGGTGTGAGGATCAGATGGACGGAGTTCAGGATTGGACCTCTATGTTGATAGCTATCCTGATATTATCTTCTTTCATACTTAACTTCACAGACATACCTCAAAAAATACAGTTTACTAGATACTCCTCAGTTGTGAGAAGGAAGCTTATGGAGTTGATAGAGTTTGAGGAGGAGGGTAGGAGGAAATCAATAAAGTACTTGAAAGACATGAACATAAATAACCCGAAGATTATTATAGACAACTACGTTGACAACTTCTTCATGATATTTCCTGTTGAGAGAGAGCCTACCGACATAATAAAGAGGTTAAAGCACTTGTTGAGAACACGTGATGATTCCGTTAAGAAGTATGTCTTAGATCAAGTTCCTAACGTCTCTGAAGTTGATAGGCAGAAGATCGAGGTACTACTAGAGCTTAACTCAGTTCTTACCTACATAAATAAGGTAGTGAAGCACTACTATAATCTCGGTGTTAAGTTTAATGACTGGATCATGATGATGCAACTAGCTCTCCAGATAAACCAGATAGTTAGGTTAGCTAAAGCATATAAAGACGCTATAGACTCCTTCGGCATAGGCGCGCCCATAGGTGACGGGGCAGGCGCTCTAGCCGCGAGAATGCTCTTAGACAGTGTTTCAGCAACTTCAGAGATAGCTCCCGAGACTGTCTTATATGAGACGTCTTTTAATGGTAGGAAACTCTATGTAATAAAAGCTAAAGGCCCGGGACCAACGGTCGGTTGGCCTGGTGAAGCACTTGAGAAACTTGTTGAGAGTCTTGAATGCAAGATCTCTAGAGTAATAACTATTGACGCGGCCTTAAAACTTGAGAGCGAGAAAAGCGGTGATGTGGCGTACGGCGTTGGTGCGGCTATAGGAGATTTAGGACCTGAAAAAATAGCTATGGAAAGAATAACTTCTAAGTGCTCGGTCCCGCTAGATGCGGTAGTAGTTAAGATGAGTAATGAAGAAGCTATAAACACTATGACTAAGCAAATCTACGAGGGGGTGGTGAAGGCAGCCGACGTGGTTAAGAACATAATACTTAATAAGACTAGAGAAGGAGAGACTGTAGTAGTCGTAGGTGTAGGCAATACACTCGGCATAGAATGAGGTGGTGTGAGTGCTGCTAAATCTAGACCCTATCTACATACTTTTAATAGCTATAGTAGTTTTTCTAGCATCATATATGCTAGTATCGTATCTTAGAGAGTCTTCAGTACAGAAGAAGGAAGATAAGGGTAAGATAGTAACTCTCAAGAAGTGTCTTAACTGTGCTTACCTATCAAGCAAGCCATATGAGAAAGGAGATTACGTAGGTAAGAGAGAGGGGAAATGCCCTAGATGTGATGGAGAGATGGTAATTACTGCAATATATCTTGAGCCTCCACCACAACCTTAGGCAACTACCTCACCATAAATATAGACTCATCGCTAGCAGAACATTCTCTGAGTATATAATCACGCACCACGTAATAGATCTCTTTAGAAGCTTCTTCACACTTAATACCCTTAACATGAAATGATATTGCTTTAAGAACCCCCTCTACGGCAGAGCCCTCAATACGAACTAAAAAGTCCCTCAGCCGCATCCACTCAGACCAACAAACGTCTACATTACCTACCTGGAAACACTCACTCCTAGAGAAGCAGTAGGGTAATGCGGGTAAATCACCTATTAAGTCTGCTGTGCCGTCCTCATTACATACAGAAACTAACTTAATGAATTCCTCCACCACATACTCAGACATTTTAGCCACTCATACCACCACTAAACATAACCTGACCTGAAACTGAAAAACCTTTCAGACATGAAGTTAGACTAAAACTTATTAATACTCAAGTAAAAACACCTCATAGATGATGAAGGTTGAAAGCGATGACACAATGATTTAAGGCTGGGGACTGATTTCTTAGTGAAAAGCTCATGAGCTATGATTAATTATTAAGACACCATATTTATGAGGCTCTATAAGGACAGTTAGGTTGTAAAGAACTGTTAAGAAGAAGTCAGTTAGGCAGAGTCTGCACGCCATCAGTACTAGTAGACGCTGGATAACATCACCCGAGAGCTAGATTAGGAGAGTGCTCGGCATTTGATATGGTTGTTGAGAAACGAATCGATATAGTTATAGTGGTGTTTAGGGAGCGTAAGCTAGCTAAGTCCTAGTTTAAGTACTTAGAAGATTGTAGAGGAGAATAAGAAAGGATAATGAAGGAGCTAGTTGAGAATTTGGGTATGGAGGAGGCCCGCACCTATTATCTTGGTTACTTTGGTTTTCTGAATATGGATGATCACTGATTTAGAACGTTTAAGACATATGCTCCTCAATCCTATTTTAGATTTAAGAATAACTATCTTCGGGTGTGTTTGGTGGGTAAGGCTATAGTAATCTCCGGAACTCCTGGTGTTGGCAAGACTTTGGTTGCGACCTTACTCGCGTCTAAGCTAGGTCTTAGCTACCTAAATTTGTCAGACTTAGTAGTGAGGGAATCTCTATACGTTGGTGTGGACGAGGCTAGAGGCTCTTTCGTAGTAGATGAAGAACGCTTAGTTAAGAGACTTACTGAATTATTAAGTGAGAGTAAGTCGGACGTCATAATAGATAGTCATTATGGCGAGATAATTCCTGATGAGTTAGTTAAGATTATTTTCGTGCTCAGGCTAAATCCGGTGATACTGTACGAAAGACTAGTTTCGAGAGGATGGAGTGAAGAGAAAGTAAAAGAAAATGTAGAGGCTGAAATCTTAGGTGTTTGCACCTACAATGCAGTGAATGAGCACACAGAATCTAAAGTGTGTGAGATAGACGTGACTAGTAAGGGAGTAGGAGAGGTAGTTGAAGAGATCTTGAGCATACTTAACAACATTAGAAAGTGCGAGGTATGGGTTGACTGGCTCTCTCAAGAGTTGCCGCAAGACTTCATTACTAAGCTTCTTAGTACTTCTTACTAAGCCCACGTTACTGAGACCATTTTTAAGGGCTAGCTAAGTAATATTTGTTGGTGCTTTGAGTGGAGTTAAGTGAGGGTTTGTTACGTGATGAGTGCACGGTAACAAGCATCCGTAAATCACTAATACCTGGAGTTGTGATACTTTCTTTAGACTGCCAAGGAAGTAAAGTTGAGCTAGATATACTCAAGGAATTGCTAGTTGTTTCTGAAGGTGAAAAGACAGAGTACACACTAAGTAGAGAGAAACCCAAATACGACGAGAAAAAAGACTTTGTTGCTTGGGGCTACGTAGTAAGCAAGAAAAACATAGAAGCAACCCCACCTAAACAAAAACTAATCGTGTCATTGTGGGGCTACATGGTAATGATAGAATCAAGTGAAAACATAAATGAATGCTTTAATATAATGGATAAAGTCTATTTTAAACTAAAACATCCCTGAACAAGACTATCAACTAGTTAACAAAGTTTCACGCTTTACCCAATACCCTTATTTTATCTAATCTAGGCTTCGAAAATAACTTGCCGCATCCAGGACACTTATTACCTATCTTACTAAAGAGTTCGTCTGGTGTTGGCACACCAAAACTATCTTGTCCGACAGACCTAAACGTGAAGAGAATCTTACCACACGAACTACACTTATACATGACTGGCATAAGTACCCCTATTAGACACTATGTAGTATGAGCAAATAACGATACCTACACTAAATACGGTCAAGTATTACTTGCCTTGAAAAAGATTTTTAATAATACTTAAAAACTAAGAATCTCAGGAAATACTAAAGTATTACTTTCTGGCTATGAGGTGTTTGTGTTAATAAGAAAGCGCAACTTACTTATTAGGAATTAAGTAAAGCTTCATATATTTTTCTGCCACATAAGTATTTCTAAATATCTTCCTAGCCTCACTTAATAAGACCTCAGTATTCTTGTATCTAGGCGATACATGGTAGAGTATGAGCATCTCAGCACCGCATTTCAAAGCTGTCTCCGACGCCTGAGTTGCTGTTGAGTGTGTGTATTCGCGAGCTTTATCACTCATATCACTACTAAAAGTGGAGTCATGTATTAGAACCTTCACTTTGCTACACATTCTAATAACATTTTCTGAGGCCATAGTGTCTGATACGTAGCATATACTGACAGCTTCAGAAATGTCTAATCGATAAGCTAGAGTAGGTATTGAGTGCTTAACCCAGAAGGCTTTTATTTTAAAAGGCCCTTCAATAATGTTCTTACAGCAATCAGTTCTCACGATACTCACAGTACTTCCGGAGTCACGCGTTAATTCTCTAAGAGGCTCTACAAGACCTTCAAAACCCTCGCACGTCTCACCTTCACTAATTTCATTAATTACTAGCTGGTATTCCGGATAGAAATAAAGGTACTCGAAAGATTTGATTAGGTAAGTTCCTAATCCTGCAGGACCGACAACTAAGATTGGCGTAGTAATGCCTGCTAAAGACCTTGACTGGAGAAGAGGTATCAAGCCTAAGACGTGATCGCCGTGCATGTGAGTTATCAAGATCGGGTTTACAGAAGCAACACTCTTACCAATTTCTAACAGCCTGTGCTGAGTTCCTTCACTAACGTCTAAGAGCAGGTTCTTACCACCGTAACTAACTAAGACAGACGGCATGTCGTCACTACCTGGGTAAGGGCCTCTAGAACCTAAGAACGTGACTACAACCGGGTTCATTCTTTCTTCACCACAAATATGTCTCTAGTTAAAGACCCGTGAACCCAGTCAGGAACTCTCTCAATGATAGCAAACCCGGCATCAACGATCATTTCCTCAAGAGGTATATCTATCCTCTGTGCGAAAACTAAATAACCGCCCTTCCTCAACACTCTATAGCTTTCACTTAGAAAACACTTCATTAAGTCAATCAATTCTGTACCGGCAGGCATGCTCATGCGTCCATATGGGGGGTCAGTAGCTATGGCGTCAGCCCTGTCTAGCGGAATATAGCAAGAATCACCACTTACTACTTCAGGGAAGCATCCGTAATGGGTTAAGTTCTTGACAGCACCCTCAGCTAGTCTGGGGTCAATTTCTACACCAACATACCTTAAGCCTATATGACACGCTTCTAGTAAGAAACCTCCAGCACCGCAAAAAGAGTCTAAGACAACGTGTTTCTCCCTCACACTAGCTCTACTTAAGTTCACGAAAACTCTAGCCATGTAGGGAGTCATAGTACCTGGTGCGTAAAAAGGTCTCTCCGCAGGCTCCCGCGTCTTGTAAGGTCTTAAGTCTCTCTCGTACGTCCTGAGACCGATGATGACACACCCCTCCGAAACTATGATGTCTAACTTCTTGGTTCCTCCCTTACATAAACTCTTTGATAACTCATTCACAGTACTCAAGACGTCTTCATAACTTATTTGAGTACCGTACTGCTTCACCCTCCTGAAGTTAACGTAGTCGTAACCCCCGTGCGAGCACACGTCAGAGTCTCTTAGAACTCTCTTAATACCCTGCACTCCTTCAGCAACCTCAGAAAAACCTAGTAAAACGCCTGCATACTTACTCAAAACAACTCTACCTAATAGGATTTCTAAAGGCTCACTACTCTCAACTATAGCGACTTGATCTAGCTGCGCTACAAGTCTATACTCCACTTTTTCAGCCTCCATCACCGCTCTTAACTCTAGGAGTGGTAACTCTCTGTGTTCACCGGAGAGGTAGACGTAGTAGAGCATTTTTACCTCTAGAGTTTCATTAGCGAAAAAGTTTATTAAGCTGTGCCTCAACGCTGATGACGCAATTATCAAATCAGGTTTTTCTTGATGTAGTCTGCTACTTCGTTAGTCACGTCGAGATACTCTATTAAGTCGCTTGTTAAGCGATAGTTGACAGTATTTAACACCACGACTTTATCAACACCTGAAGCTCTTAATCTATTTAACGAATCACCTACGAAAAGCCCGTGAGACGCTAAAACATAGATTCTGCGAGCACCTCTACTCCTCAAGTACTTAGTGATGTTAGCTATTGTGCCGCCTGTACTTATTATATCGTCAATTATAACTGCATTGATTCCTTTTACGTCTAGGTCTTCAGGCAACTCGTGTATGATCTCTCCAGTCATTCTATCTCTAAGCTTCTTAATCGTTACGTATTCTTTGTTAAGGAATTCAGCTACTAACTTAACTCTCTTTGAAGCGCCTACGTCCGGTGCTATAAGTATGTAGGGTTCTTCAACCCTGTTCTTCACATACTGCCCGAAAGTCTTAATAGGCAGTATGTTAATTACTAAATCACTAAATTCTTCCGAAAGTTTCTCACTATGTAGGTCTACGATGAGGAGTTTCTTAAGTCCCATACTCTTCATCACTTTAAGGATTGCCCTACCACTAACTATTTCCCAACTTAAGAATTCTTTGTCTTGCCTGCTGTAAGCCAGGTACGGCATCAACGCGTATATCTCTTTAATGCTTTTGGAAGACAGCAAATCTATAGCGAAGAATAACTCGAGTATGGAGCGATTCTGATCAGGGTATGAAGTGAGTACGAGCATCACCCTATCTTCAGAAATTTCTGGAAACCTCAAGTACGACTCGCCATCTGGGAAGACCTTATGAATAACCTCAGAATATCTGAGGTTGAGAAGGCGAGCAAGCTCACGTCCTAAGCCCGGGTCTGAAGGCAGTGAGAGTACTAGCACTCAACCCACCCCACATACATAATGCTTATTAAGTTCTAAAGCTTTCTAGCATGTCTCAACCCTTATTAGATGTGAAAACATGTCTAAGGGTGAGTAGGTGAATTTATGTTTAGGAAGCCTGATTTAAGTAAGCCTTGGGTCAAGACAGCTAAATACTGGAGGAGATTAAATGAGAATAAAGTGGTTTGCGACTTATGTTATAAGAGGTGCCCTATAAGTGATGGGGGCTACGGTGCTTGCGGCGTCAGGTACAATTCTGGTGGGACCCTATATACTCTAGTTTACGGCCTCCTCACAGCAGCTAATCTAGACCCTATAGAGAAGAAGCCGTTGACTCACTTCCACCCCGGATCTCTAGTCTTTTCTATATCTACAGCAGGCTGCAACTTCATGTGCATGTTTTGTCAAAACTGGACCTTAAGTCAGTCTAGAAGAAACAGCATTTTCGGAGACTTCATGACACCTGAAGAAGTAGTTAGAGAAGCTGTTAGGGAGGGGGCTGACGGCATCAGCTACACTTATAACGAACCAACAATTTTCTACGAGTTCATGACTGACGTGGCCTCACTAGCTAAGAAGGAGAAGCTCTTTAACACTATGGTTACTAACGGCTACATAACTACTGAGGCCTTAGAAGAGCTTACAAAGTTTCTTGACGCTGCTACTGTAGACTTTAAAGCTAGTGCTAACAAAGAATTCTACAGGAAGTTCATGGGAGTTCCCGACCCCGAGCCGATTTACGAGAGTATCGATTATATGAGGAAGAAAGGAGTCTTCATAGAAGTAACTAATCTTGTAGTGCCTAAGTACGGCGATAGCGTTGAGGACCTTAAGAAGCTAGTTAAGAGGCTCGTTGACACGGTAGGTGATGAAGTACCGTTTCACTTACTTAGGTTTTACCCGCACTACAAAATGAATCACTTACCTGAAACCCCTATTAAAACTCTTGAGAAACTCGCTGAGGTAGCTAAGAACGAGGGCCTAAAGTACGTGTACGTAGGTAACGTTCCCGGACACCCGATGGAGAACACGTACTGCCCTAATTGCGGGGAGCTCCTAATACGTAGGTACGGCTTCTACGTAACTGAGTGGAGGCTAACAGACTCTAATAAGTGTCCCAAGTGTGGTTACGCGATAAACGTAGTCGGTGTTCTCAGACATAAGAGAACTCTATGGTTTTAAATCATAAAATTATGGTCTAAATCTTGAGAGGGGTGTAGTCGTGTATTTCGTGATCGTTGCTGGACCCGCAGGCTCAGGTAAGTCGACTTTCGTTTCAGCGCTAGCTCAGTGGATGGAGCTTAATGGTCTAAACGCTGTTAAGGTTAATCTAGACCCAGCTTCTGAAGTCTTACCATACGTTCCAGACGTGGACGTAAGAAACTACGTCACAACACGGGATTTCATGGTCAAGTACGGTTTAGGACCTAACGGCGCGTTAGTGTTGAGCGTTGACTACCTAATTAATTACGTTAATGACTTAAGGAAAGAAATTGATGAGTCAGGCGGTAATTACGTGATTATAGATCTTCCAGGACAGCTAGAGATAGTTGCTTTCAGGAGATTAGGACCTATAGTTCTGAGAGAGCTTGTTAAGAATAGCAGGACTGTAACTGCCTTCATACTGGACTCACACATGGCTTCCAACCCACACTCTAGCTACTCAGCTCTCTTACTAGCTCTCTCAACTATGTATAGGTTAGAGCTTCCTCTAGTTTTGATACTAAATAAAGTAGACTTGATAACGAGCCTGCAGAAGTTTAGAGACTTAGATGCTTTGAGTAGCAGGCTCTACATCCTACGCCTACTAAGTGAAGACTATAGCTGTGTTTCTGCAAGTAATGACGCGTTCTTTATAAATCTTGAAGTTGGTGAGACTCTCTGTGACATATTTAAAGAAGTTTTCAAGGAAGTAATCTTAGTATCTTCTAAGGAGATGTGGGGTGTTGAGGACGCTTACGCAGCACTTCAGAGAGTTCTAATAGGCGGTGAAGATTTCGCGACTGAGGAGTACAGTGAGGGGCCCCCACACACCGACTAATCAGGTTAATTACTGCGTACCCACTTAAAGCAAGTGGGTTCTCAATGTAACCACAGCTTTTAAATCTGGGTTGTAGACTATATTGGGGTTAATTCAATGAGTAGTGTGAGAGAATATGTAGAGGGAGTAATTAGTAAGGCTAGGAGTGAGGGCAGAACCAAATTACTAGAACATGAAGCTTACGACGTCCTAATAAAGTACGGTATTCCCGCGCCGAAGTTCGGGCTAGCCACTTCTGCTGAGGAAGCAGTCAGGCTAGCTGAGGAGGTAGGGTATCCTGTCGTGCTAAAGATAGTTAGTCCCGACATAGTTCATAAGTCAGACGTGGGTGGCGTTAAGCTCAATCTAAACTCGAGTGAGGAAGTCCGCAGGAGTTTTGACGAAATAATACGCAACGTGAGAGTTAATGCTCCTGAAGCTAAGGTTGCCGGTATTCTAGTTCAAGAAATGATTCCTCAAAGTCTTGAAGTCATAGTAGGAGCTACTAGAGACCCTACTTTCGGTCCAGTACTCCTGTTCGGTCTTGGCGGCATATTCGTGGAGGTCTTGAAGGACGTAAGCTTCAGAATAACTCCCTTAACTAGATATGATGCTGAGACGATGCTCACAGAAATCAGAGCAGCTAAAATATTAGATGGTTATAGAGGGACCCCGCCGAGAGACAAGGAAGCTATAGTAGACATAATATTAAGGCTGGCTAAGTTCATGGAGGAGCATGAGTCAGTCACGGACGTAGACCTCAACCCAATAATGGTTTTCGAGGTAGGTAAGGGAGCTAAAGTAGCAGATGCCAGAATACTTATAAGGTAGTTTTAGTTGAGTACTGCCGAAGAATTAATTAAGAAAATAGATGACTTAAGAGAAGAGATAAAGACTCTTAAGAATCAGAGATTTGACTTAATAAGTAGGCTTAAAGAAATAAAAGAAGAGAGAAACAAGCTCAGAGAAGAACTCACTAACATTAAGAGTAAGTTAGAAAATATTTGGAGTGTGAAAAACAAGCTCAGAGAAGAGAGAGACCAGCTAATATCTCAGAGGAGAGAAGTCTTAAGTAAGTTGAGAGATACGAGGGGCAGGCTGGTCAGTATTAGAGAGAATATGAGTAATTTAAAGAACGGCATACCACACTCGATAAATAAAATCAAGCAAGAGATAGAGAGGCTTGAGTGGAGGATAATAACTGAGTCACTGCCGATAGAAGTAGAAAGCAAGATCGTTAGGGAGATAGCCAGGTTAGAAGAAGAGCTGGAAAAAGCTATTGAAGGGAGAAAATTAATGGAGGAATATAAGGAGGTAAAGGCAGAACATCAAAGCCTGAGAATAATGTTAGAAGACCTTAACAAGAGAATAAGTGAGATCACAGAGAAGATGATGGCGTTAAGAGATAAAGAACATAAGCTCAAAGAAGAGCGTGATTCCTTAAGAGAAAAACTTGAAGAATTCTCGAAGGAGTTGACAGATGTAAAGCTCAGAATAGACCAGTTGAGTGCATCTATCAATTCCAGAGTCGAAGAATTACGAGCTCTTCAAGAAGAATTAAAGAATCTTAAGACTAACCTAGCTAAAAACAGAGAGAAAGAAGTATTGAATAGAAAGAAAGAAGAGATAGAGAAGAAAATGAAGGAAGCTAGGAGACTGACTTTAGAAGACCTAAAAATATATTATGGTGAGGTAGAGGAGGACCTCTAGAGCTTCCGCATACTCACACATATTAACTTTTTAAGGATAGACCTAACAATAAAAACTAGGTGTGATTGGATGGTTAAGGCATCTCGCGGGTATAGACACAGAACAAGGAAGTTGCTGAAGAAGAACGTTAGAGAGCGGGGTTCAGTACCTCCCTTAAGTACTGTTCTGAAAGAGTATAAGGAAGGCGATAAAGTGTGTATCGTGCCTAACCCTGCCATACAAGACGCCTTACCTCATAGAAGGTATGTGGGTAAGGTTGGCCTCGTAGTAGGTAAGAGAGGAAGAGCTTACGTAATTGAGGTCTACCTAGGCGATAAGAAAAAGACTTTAATAACATATCCCGAACATTTAAGACCTGCTAGTGTGTGAGGTAAATGAAGATAATATCTTCTCAAAATATTACATACGCTAAAATACAGAAAATGATTGAGGAATTAGCTGAGAAAGGAGTAGAGCTTGAGAGTATAGAGCTTCGTGTCTTAGACTACCTCCGCAAATTCAATAAGTGTAAGCAAGGCGATGAGCTAGTTAAAGAACTTGAAAAACGAGGCTTTAACGAGATAACTGCCGTGATGATAGCTAATATAGTCCCTAAAGATATAGAGACCCTTAAGATCCTTTTGAATTTCGAAAATAAAAGTTATGAAGAAGAATTCCTTAATGAAGTGCTTAAGACAATAAGCGAGTACTGCAGTAAGTAAGGTTCTTGTGGAGGTATTACTCGTGGGATTTAAAGGGCCGACTACTGGAGATAAGAGAGTTTCTCGAGAAGACTTTGCTGTAGTCCTCGACTTTATGCCAGGTGGTAATCCACTAGACCAGCATCACCCATCACATAAAAACAAGCCTCTCGCTCAAGCACTAGGAACTACCTACTTTACCTTGCTAGAATTCCATCCTAAGCCAGGTGTAGCTGTTACTCAAGGCGAGAAAGTATGTGTTAGTTTTAGGTTTCGTGAGTTGAGAGATAAGGTTGGATATGTGTGGGGAGAGTCGATACGATACGATGACTTAACAACAGTAGCTAAGTCTTACCTCCCTGAAGCAATTAAGATAGTAGTGCTAGACCTGGAGAAGGTATTCGTAACTTTTTTCAACATTGCTGCACCAGTAACTATAAAACTACACTCGCTGGAGTTAATACCTGGCATCGGCAAGAAGACTATGTGGACAATTCTTGAAGAAAGGAAAAAACCTTTTGAGTCTTTTCGTGATATCCAAGCTAGGGTCAAGATACCAGACCCTGTGGGTTTAATATCTGAAAGGATTTTAAAAGAGATTAAGGGTGAAGAGAAAATATATTTATTTCTTGAACCTCCCCCGGGAGTTAGAGACGCTGTAGTTCTTGGATACCTACACAGGATCTACTCTATGTTGGGTTACGAATAATAACGGGAATTTTTCAGTCCTGCGCGGGCAAATCACCTCTCATACCTTTCGAGCTTCATCATCTTTATTGCTTACTGTTAGGGCTGGATCGATTCACTAGAGTTGTCGGTTATTCTACCGACTTACAGATTTATAAGTTTTAGTTAGGTCGAACATTATTGAGTTGCGGATTGCGCCATAAATACGTAAATTTATACACAATAATCGTTTAGTCAAGAACAGAAACCTGCTCTGTCAATGAGTATTTAAATGAGTTTAGGGTTCTTAAGTCATAGGGTGCTTGTTTTGAGTAGATTTGTTGTTGGTATTACAGGGAGTAGCGGGACAATTTACGGGTTAAGACTCGTAGAAGTTTTAAGTTCTTTGGGTCATGAAGTTCACGTAATCTTAAGTGAGGAAGCCAAGTTAGTGTCTGCTGATGAGTGTCTCAGCGAAGACAAACTAGTTAATTTGTTAAGGAGAATCGCGTCGAGTGTGTACGGCGAGTACGATTTCACCGCGCCTGTAGCTTCATCATCTTACTTAACTGACGGAACTATAGTGATTCCCTGCACTCTCAAAACGCTTGGCGAGATAGCTAACTCGATACAGTCAACCCTAATTAGTAGGGCAGCTCTTAACTCACTTAGATTGAGACGCCCACTAATAGTAGTGATACGTGAAACCCCATTATCGACTCTGGATTTAGTCAATATGCTCAAAATATCATTAAGTGGTGGTGTGGTGATGCCTGCTTCACCAGCTTTTTACGGAAAGCCTCAATCTATTCAAGACTTAGTAGACTTCATAGTTGGTAAAGTTCTTGACGTATTAGGTTTAGAAAATAATCTCTATAAGAGGTGGGAAGGACTTAAATCTACTCAAGGAACAAGTCTTTGCGCCCGCTTCTACGAGCTAATAGATTCTTGAGTTTCTCGTCTATCTTTGCTTCATCTAACTCCTTAATGAATTCCTTCTCGCCCTCTCTAAACTTGACAGCGAACGCGCACTTACCGTCAGGTAGTAACGCCTTCCTTTCACAGTAAGCGAATTGGCACCTGTATCCCAAGCACGTGTCGCCTATCCACCTACACATAGCTACCTTCTGTACGTGACCCTTAACTACCTTATTCACCACTACTAGCGCGTTCTTAGAACACCTAAAGAAAGGACATAGGGTATTGCACTTGTCCCCCAGAGGTAGGGGTTTTAGCTCTTCTTTCATGAGCTTTCGTTCTTCATCGTGTATCTTTTCAGGTGTTTCTGGTTTCCTAACCCAACCACGTCTTTCTTCGTGGGGTACTCGATGCTTGTCTGGGTAACTCAACAGACTCACCGGTTTCTCTCGCTAACCCTATATAATCTAGGGTTTAAACCATTTTAAAGCTACGTAGGTAATGAGTCCTGACTGGTGGGTTATAGCTAATATTAAGTCTTTCTTAACACTATGTGAAAGCCTGCCCCAACTGATTAAATCTCCTGGCTCTATGAATTGCCCGTACTTAAGTACCTTAACCAAGTACGGAGCGTGTTCTAGGCCAGGTCTTTTCTTATATAGAGCGAAGTCGGTCCCATACTTAAGTGCTGACCTAATAGTGAACCCGAAGTCTTTGAACTCCCTATAGTTTCTATATAAATCTTCAAACTCTGGTAAGTGAGTACCACATATAGTCTTAAACTCCTCAAGACTTAATTCTATGCCATCTTTAAAGATCTTGAGTATCCCTTTCTCGGCAAGGTAGTACGCTTCTATAAGTGATAGCTCCAGGGGCTTATTGACTTCCTCCGTTCCTTTAGGCTTCTTCACACCAACAGGTTTTCCGATAAAGCTAGCATCAAAAATGCACTTAGCTAGACCTACATTAAACACTATTACCTTAGACCCTATCAGATAAGCTTCTCCATTACCGCAACTCTTAAGCTTCTCATCTATGGAGTGAGATGAGTCTAAGATCAGACCCCACCCTCTTAAGTATGTCAGCAGTGTCTTCAAGCTTATCCGTCAACTCCTTAAGTAGAAGCAGAGCACCTACGTCGTTAGAGTAGCATCTTATTATCTCTAAGCCTAATTCTCTGTAGATCTCGTCCACGTTATTCTCGAGAGTGGTCTCCTTCTGGTAGAGTTCTTTAACAGCTTTAGAGTTTCTCAGCTTGTTTAGCATGTCTACTACCGTACTCATCATCTCCGTGATTCTCCTTATCACAGAGTCTAGGTATATGTACATATTGTCAGACATCTTCTCAAATCCTTTAGTAACTAAGAGTAAAGCTCTGTTCGCGGCCGCCTCTCCGTGCTCAGCTAACCTAATGATGTCTTGTATGATGCCTACGTATAAGTTCTCCATAGGTAAAGCAGGAGAGACTCTAACAACGTACTCAAACAGGTTTGTAGCACCCTCTTCAATCTCATCTTTTATTAGGCGTATCCTGCCGTATATTTTCTCAACGCCAGCTTTGTTTAAGTCATCTAATTCTTTGAGGAGGCTCTGAAGCTCTTTGAAGAGGTCCATGGACCTTCTAACTAGAGCTATCAATTGTTCTGAAATAGCTGACTCAGCTATACTTTCCCTCTCGCCACGTTCGCGAATCTCATCAAGTCTTATACTCTCCTCAGCCAAGTTCTCACCAGCTACATCACTACTACTTAATAATTCATAAACCAGAATAAATACCTTAAAGGTCTAGGAAGAAACACTAAACGTTGGATAGAGTCTTCAAAATCTTTAAGGCTACGTTACTCAAGTCTTTAATTTTCGTTAACTCGCCGTCTATAAAGTCTACTTCATCTCGCATACCTTTATCGAGTAGATATGTCCTGAGGTCCATTAATATGTCTTCCTCGTCATTCACCGACACCATTATAACGAACGTGATCAGAGTCTTCATGTAATCTAGAAACTCCCTACGTATGTCAGAAGAGCCGCATAATTCGATGCTCTTCTTTAAGCTACTCCTAGTCCTACCGACTTTAATTATGTAACTCTTCACTACATCATATGAAGTTCTGCCATTCAGGAAATCCTCGGTTAAGCCTCTTAACCTAGCCAGCTCTTTATTCCTCTTTAACGTGTAATCCTCTAGCTTCCTAAATATGATTGAGTCCTCCATTAAGTGGACCTCACAGTAGCCATAGAATTGTCAGAAATCCCGTTCTTCCGCATGAATTCTTCATTAGCCCAGACCTCGTTCTCGGGAATATCGTCAGAAACGAAAACTTTCAGCATAAACTTTTTACCAGAAACAGATAACTGAACCTTATCTTTAACACTTAATTCGCTAGCTAGCTTGCTAGAAACGTAGATCACGCCATCAGGCACACCGTCTCTCAGCCTGACTCTCACTCTCTTCTCAAGGACTTTCTTGACCCCCTTACTAAGCACTTCACTAGCCGGAGGTATCACGGCTACTAGCTGCTTAATATCTCTCTTCTGAGGTTGCTGAGGACTGCTACCCTCACTACTCAGCATACACCACCACAAAAATTAATAAGTAGTGTACATATAAATTACTGACTGCATACCCAACTGTCTTAGGCCCGACACCTCACTACCCAGAGAGTGGGTCTTCACCTCAAGTAATGAGCGAGGAATCAAAGTAAACTTTAGTAACTTGATAAGCTACTCAAGACCCACTTTACGACCTCGTCTGATTTAATCCTTATCTGTTCTCTCGAGTCTCTAAACCTTAAAGTCACTGTATTGTCTTCTAGTGACTGGTAGTCTACCGTAACTGCGAAGGGGACCCCGATCTCATCTACTCTCGCATATCTCCTCCCTATACTCCCGTCCTCATCATAAATGACCGTGAGACCGGCCTTAACAGCATCATTATAAATCTTCTTAGCAAGGGCTTTGAGCGACTCTTCCTTAGACACTAGGGGAAAAACAGCAAGCTTGTAAGGAGCAAGTCTCGGAGGTAGTTTAAGGACTATTCTACCTCCCTCCTCAGTATACGCTCTATCTAGAACTACTAGTAGCAGTCTCTCTGCACCGAAAGAAGGCTCGACCACGTGAGGAACGAACCTGCGCCCCCTCACAACCTCTTTAACTTCCTCAACACGCAGAATTCCTGGAGGTATCTTAAACCCTTCAATAATGGCTCCCCCTTCCTTAAGGATCTTCTCAACCTCTTCTACTCTTAAGTTCCTTAACGCTTGCAGTATCCTAGGTGCGTTCGCACCAAAAAGCTCTTTTAAGAGACTCTGGTTAATAAATACTCTTTTCGTAATAATTTCTTCTGGTTTCTTGAGTTCCTTATAGACAGTCATGTCTTCGCCTGAGAAGTTCATGTGCCGTGATAAGTCGTAGTTTGTCCTGTACGCGTGACCAGATATCTCGACCCAACCCCACCTAGATATAGAAACTAATTGATCAAACGTTTGTTTGGAGTAGTGAGCTCTCTCCTCAGGAAGTTTTTCTTCAAATAGTATCTCCTTATCACTTAATCCAAGCTCCCTAGCAAAAGCTTGAGCTACTGACATCCAATAAGCAAGCCACTTATTCAGCACTATACCCTCAGCAACTGCTTCTTCAGGCTTCACGTCAATAACCTCGTCTAAACCCTTACTCCTAGCATCAGCAGTTAATATCCTCAGCTTCCCGGGAAACCTACTAAAATCAGGTTCTCCAGGGTCTTCCGGGTCGAAAAAGAACTCAACCTCCATTATAGTGAATTCCCTTAGCCTAATCATTCCCTGCCTAGGCGATATTTCGTTTCTCGCTACCCTACCCACCTGAGCTACGCCTAGCGGGAGTGAGTACCTCATAGCAGTAAAGACCCTCTTAAAAGAAGTAAACATTCCCTGAGCTGCTTCAGGCCTTAAGTAGGCTACGTCGTGTTTGTAGGGACCCACGTTAGTCTGAAACAAGAGGTTAAAAGTTCTCACATCCTCTAACTCACCACCACATGAAGGACACTTAATTCCCTTACCTCTAATAATTGAGGTTAATTCCTCAGGACGTGAGCCCTCAACCTTAACTCCGAGGATATCCTCTAAGAGATGGTCAGCTCTGTAAATCTTGCCACACTTACTGCAAGTGACTATAGGATCAGTGAAACTTTCTAAGTGTCCCGATGCCTTAAAAACGATCTCAGGGGCTATCATAGGAGTCTCTATAAGAACAACCATATCTTGATGTTTGAAAACAAAGTAATCTAGCCAGAGCTTCTTTATGTTCTCTTTTAAGAGAGAACCCAAAGGACCTAAATCGTAAAAACCTGCTAAACCGCCGTAAATCTCGTAAGACGGCCAGAAAAAACCTCTGCGCGCCGCTAAATCAACTATCTTCTCGTACTTGTCACCACTACTCATGCTCACGCAACACCTAAAGAAAATAAATAGATTCTAGTTTTATAAAACCTTATCACCATACATTAAGGAGTGGATAAGTAATGCTAGAACTCTACATAGTTAATAACCCATACGTGTTTTTAGGCGTAAGCGGAGACAGAAAGAGAAACCCTCTAAGTTTCGTAGGAGTTCCTTTCGACTCAACCAACAGTTTTAGAAGTGGTTCAAGATTCGCGCCGATACATATACGACTCGCATCACACTCTCTAGAAACTTACTCATTCAGGAACGGACTCGCACTAGAAGAAAATCCCCCAGTAGATGAAGGTGATGTAGCAGTAGTACATGGCAATGCTGAAGCAACATTAAGAAATGTCTCAGCGGTTGCTGAAGAGTTATTCAAGAACAGGAAAACAGCTTTTGTGGGAGGAGACCACATAATCACTTACGGGATTATTAAGGGATTCCTCAACGCTATAGGGAAACCTCCGTGTGTTTTGGTTCTTGACGCGCACCTAGACTTCAGGCCAGACTACCTAGGCTTCAGATATAGTCATGCCTGCGCGACCAGAAGAACTAGTGAGGTTGTAGGAGTAAAGAACTTAATGGTCTTAGGTTTTAGAGCAGTTGATTCCAGAGAGTTAAGAGAAGCTAGGGAAGCCGGTCTAAACATGATTAACTCATACGAACTTAACAGAATGACCCTGAGAGAAGTAGTTAGCAAGGTTAGAGACTTCTTAACCACATGTAGTCACACATACGTTTCTCTAGACATGGACGTGATAGACCCAGCCTACGCACCGGGCGTGTCTACCCCCGAACCCGAAGGACTTCAACCAACACTAGTGATAGACTTGCTGACGAACATAATAGATGAAAAAACTTCTGGTCTCGACTTAGTTGAAGTAAACCCCCTCGTCGACCTAGGAGACGTTACTTCGTTCTTAGCAGCCAAAATACTAATAGAAGTCTTCACGAAATTCTTAAGCGTCATAAGAACCTAAGAAGTAACGACATGTGAAAATCGCGTACTGCTTGCTCCCCGCACATACTAAAGACTAGTTAGTTTCTTGAATTATTCTGAGATTCGGTACTCTGGGGATCCAGCCTTTCCTCCAGACACCTTTGATCATGTTGTGAAGAATCTCTGAGCTGAGAATAGCTACTTCAGGCTCATTTATGTTATGGTCTACTACTATCAAGTCTATATTAGGTTTCGATAAGTCTAAGTATTCTAGAAGAGCTTTGAGAAACTGAAGATTAGATTCTTTATTGAACCATGGTTTATTAGTCCGCTTAAATACTACCTTATCTTCATGAAATACTAATTCTTGACAGTAAGCTCCTGAAGGAAAGTTGACTGGTTTTATGTTGGGGTCGTTATCTATTATTCCGAAACCCCTTAAAGGAAACACTACTACTGTAGGTCCCTTAGACATGTTCAGTCTTTCAGCCATTAACTTACCCACAGCATACAGCTCATCACCAGTAGCTCTAACCAGAGTTACTAATCCTTTGCTATGTTCGTAGACGCACCTACTTCTGAATTTCTCAGGAACGCTCTCAGGCTTCCAGAAAACTATTTGATCTACTCCTCCAGGGAGAACTACTTGAGGCACTCCTAACTTACCTGCCGTAGTTAGTCTAATAACTCCGCCTACACTTGCGTTGAGAACTCCCCCGAACAATTCATCTGTGAGTTCGTGGGTGGTAGCGTCAAGAACCCCTACAGCAACGCCAGAACTAATTAGTTTTTCTAAGACGTATCCGCCAGTGCGTCCTAGAGCGTGAAACGAAACAAAATCATAACCTTTACTAGATAAGATCTCCTTAGAGACCATAATGAACGGCGTTGTGTTACCGAATTGAGATGCTAGAATCATTGGCTTCTTCTCAATACTTACGGGAGTGGGTGAGGAAGCTTTAACTATCATTGCAGCTACTTTATTGAGTACTTCAGCTTCTATAGAGTTAAGTGAAGTACCTCCCGAAAAGTCCGTTATTGACCACACTATCGTTATATCCGAGCCTAATACGGCACTACAAGCCTCGCTCACGGCAGTAGTTACCACGATTTTAGGCATTAACATAGGTAATTCACGCATTATCATAGACACGAGACCTAAGCCTGTCGACCCACCTATACCTACTACACCGTCAACTTCACCACTAGCTACTTTACTCTTTAATAATGTCAGAGCACCCCTAGCAATTATTTCTTGAGCATCAGCCCTATCCATATCGTTAAGTTCTTCTATAGAGTAGCCAGCTAACTTAACTAGTAATTCGTTACTTACATCAGCCTTACCCAATCTAGGCTCGTGTTTACGCATAGAAATGTCTATTAGAAATCCTAACCCGCCATTAGCTTCAATCCTTTCCTTAAGGAAGAAGCCTTCACCCTCTTTAGTATCTAGCGTTACTAGAATAGCTATTACAGGACGTTTTAAACTCATCCTTAGTATACCCCGAATTAAAGAACCCCTAAGAGTTATTTAATAATGAAAGGGAAGACTCCTTAAATTAAGATAAGGAGATATTATAGGGTGACGAAAACGTGATTTCAATAATAGGAGCTGGCAGAGTAGGAACTTCAACTGCTTTGATGTGCCTCTTAAGAGGCGTTGATAACAAGATAGTGTTAGTAGATGTTGTGCCAGGTCTAGCGCGGGGAGAAGCTCTCGACTTATCTCACGCTGCCGCGGTCCTCGGCATTGACGTGGACATACAGGGTTCAGAAGACTTCAGCACGATCAGAGGTAGTGACATAGTCTTAGTAACTGCAGGTAAACCTAGGAAAGCTGGCATGACTAGAGAGCAACTAATCACGGATAATGCGTCAATAATTAATGACATAGCTCCTAAGATTAGAGAATATGCTCCAGACTCCATAGTAATAATCACTACGAATCCCTTAGAAGTAATGACTTACTTAATGTTTAAGAAATTAGGCTTCCCTAGAGAGAGAGTAATAGGCTTTAGTGGAGTTCTAGACTCTGCTAGATTAGCTTACTACACATCTAGAAAACTCAACGTAAGTTATTCTTCGATAACTCCAGTAGTCGTTGGAATGCATGGCGAAAACATGTTGCCATTACCTAGATTTTCCACAGTCTGTGGTGTCCCCCTAACTCAGTTGCTACACGAGAACGAGATTGAGTCAATAACGAAAGAGACCATCGAAGCAGGAGCAACAATAACTAAGCTTAAAGGCTATAGTAGCTCTTACGGGCCAGCAGCTGGATTAACAGTTATGGTAGAAGCCATAAGGAGAGACTCAAACAAGCTATTGATTGCGAGCGTCTTCCTCGACGGTGAGTACGGACAGTACGATGTAGTAGCAGAAGTTCCAGTATTGTTGGGCAAGACTGGAGTGAAGAAAGTAGTAGAATTGCCGCTGAATGAGGATGAGAAGCAGAGATTCTTAAGTAGTGTTGAGTCTGTTAAGTCTTTAATTAAGCTACTCACTTAAAACGAAGCGTTTTTACGCTCATCTAATCTCCTTAATTAGGCTAATCATTTTCTCTCGCGCTAGCTTAACTAGCGAGATAGTCTTCTCGTTAATGTCTAGGTATTCTAAAGCGTTGAAAGGACACCACTTAACACATTGTGGGTCGCCATAACATAAATCACATATTATCGGCTTAACATCTACGTGACTCAGTATTATGCCTTTATAAGGACATGCCTCGACGCACGACCCACAAGATATGCAGAGGTCTTTATCTACTTTTATGTAGCCTAAGACATTGTCTCTTGATAACGCTCCCACAGGACACGCTGAAACGCAGTAAGCCTCCTCACACTGAACACACACATTAGTTACTTGAAGGATCTTCTG